>NZ_JBHSUL010000011.1:0-98756 GCF_042660675.1 Marinilactibacillus sp. GCM10026970 | reverse complement strand
GCTCCTTTTGCTTACATAAACAAATAAGATCCACTGGAAAATCTCAAGTAGATTTCCCGGTGGATCTTATTATTTAACTGGGACTTTTGTCCCAGCCTCTTTTTGATGGAATAGTTAATCTTCCTGATTGCGAATGGCACCTTTTAATAATTCTGAAGATGCAGGAGGGTTATCAATCAGCTCACGAACTTTATCAAGGTCTGGTTCAACGTTCCACGTTAGAATCCCGACAGGTTTATCTTCTTTGAGGTAATAAACGACTTTTCCACCATCTACTTCATCAATGAGTAAATCTAATGATAAGTCGAGTGTTCCAATTGCTTTCCAAGAAATATCAAAGATCATAGAATAGAAGTAGGGGGTATGGTCATATGGTTCATTAATGCCAGCCATAATTTTACCTACTGCAGTACCTGAATTTCTAGCATGGTCCACATGTTCGATACGTTGTCTTCCCAGAATCGGGTCAGGATAAGAAGCGATGTCGCCTGCTGAATAGATGTCGGGATCTGATGTGCGAAGGTACTCGTCAACGATTACGCCATCATCTACATCAAGACCAGCATCTTTTGCTAAGTCCAGTACAGGAGCTACGCCTAAACCTAAAACAATAGAGTCTGCCTCTACCGTATTTCCATTATCTAGATGAAGTACCAACTTGTCGCCTTCTTTAGTATATTTTTCTGCACGTGTCTTACTAATCATTTCGATACCATGATCTACGTATGTTAATTCATATTCTTTAGCGATTTCTTCGGGGAAACGATTGTCGCCCAAAGTGTTTTGTGGATAAATCAATGTGACTTTTGTATTATTTAGAGCTAGATTGGCAGCGAGTTCTGTACCAATATAACTACCACCCACAACGGCAACATGTTGATGGTCTCCCGAAAGGCTACGTAATTTAGTGTAGTCTTCAAATGATCTGAATGCGAAAACTTTATCATCTTCAGGACCATCGATTACTTGAGGTTTACCCCCTGTAACTAGTAATAATTTTCTATATTTAACTACATCACCAGTGTCTGTTGTGACGGTGTGAGCTTCTTTATCGATGGAAGTCACTTCTGTTTCAAGCATGAGTGTCGCTTGATGTTCTTCACGAACATTATAGAAAATCTGATCTGTTGTAAAAGAATCATCGGTCCATAACTTTTTAGATAGCGCAGGACGTTCGTATGGTCGGTCAGAATCAGCAGAAATGACGCCAATTGTTCCAGCTTTATCGGCTTCACGAATTCCGGCTACAGCGTTCCCAGCTGCAATCCCACCACCGACGATTACATAATCAAAATATCGTTGTTCTTTATCCATAAATAACTCTCTCCTTAGTTAATTGTAGCTACTGAACCAGCATCTACTCTGTAATTTGAACCATTGACGAATGAAGCTCTATCTGAACACAAAAATGAAATCACTGCCGCGACTTCTTCGGCTTTACCGCGACGTTTCAATTCTAAATGTGGTCTTTCTTCATCCAAGAAAGTTTCCACAGCTTTATCAAAGGACACTTCCATTTTCTTGGACCGTTTTTCCATCATTTCATCCGTCATGGGTGTTTCAATAAAGGCAGGAGACACGACATTTACCAGTAAGCCTTCTTTTGCATAGGAACGAGACAACCCTTTGGCAAAAGAAAGAACCCCTGCTTTTGCGGAGTCATAAGGTAACTCATCTTTATACGGTTGTACTGCATTTTCGGAAGCTAGGTAAACGATGCGTCCCCAACCACCATTTCTCAGGTCAGACAAAAATTCTCTCGTTACACGAACGGGTCCAAGCAAGTCGACCTCGATGGTTTCTACCCAACCGGCATCGTCGATCTCGTGGAACATACCTTGAACACCAGAAGTCCCAGCGTTTTGAACTAGAATATCAATTTCTCCAACGGTTTCTTTTATATAGTTGTGCAGGGCTTTTATACTATCGATCTCTGTAATATCTGCCGGATAAGCATAGACAGTTCCTAGATCCTTTAGTTCTTTAGCGACTTTATTTAGCTGATCTTCTTGTTTGTCTGTCAAAATAACGACTGCTCCCTCGGACAACAATTGTTTTGCTGTTGCTTTCCCGATACCTGAATCGGACCCAGTGACCAGTGCGATTTTACCTTTGATGCCTAAATCCATTAAGAACGCCTCCGATTATAATGTGCATTAAAAAGTTAAATAAATCTTGTTACTTTTCAGATTACTATTAAAAAAATAAAACTGCAATTAATCAGCTTATAATAGATAAAATACAAAAAGCAGGTATCTCCCAAGGTAGATAGGGAAGGTACCTGCTTAAAAATTGATTTATTAAGTGAACTGTACATAAATATCGATGTCATAGGGTTCAAACGCTTCGACAACTTTTTCTTTTGTAGTATCGTACTCTTTATAGTAGCCACCAACCACATATGCATAGGCTGTCAGCATAAACTGATCGTAATATTCGCTAAGCTTGCCACTGATTGATTCTGGAATTGTGCCGATAGAAATACCTTCTACGGAAACAGTGAACGTTTCACTTTGAGGAACTAAGTTCACATTTATTGTCGTAATCGCATCGTATTTATAGACACGTTTTGATAGTGGTGTAAAATCAGAATTTTTTTTACCTGTGTAAAAATTTTTGAAAGGATCTTCTTTGACCATTTTTGCGACAATCATTTCAATCACTTCTTGACTACTAGTTATTTTCTTTGCAGAAATTTTAGTTTCAAATTGTATTTTCTGACATTTATTTTCTTGAGTTTTTTCAGTTCTACAAGAGGAAGTAGGTGTTTTTGACTTTGATTTGAAAATATCGAATAGTTTCATAATCGCGCCTTTCTATATAAGCATTGTTCTATTAGATTTGTGGATAAGTCTGAGGGCTCCATCTAATACTAGGATACTTAAACTATAAATTTTTGTCAAACCATAGCTTGTGTTATTATAAAAATATTAATATAATAAAGATGTAAGATGGTATGCTTGAAATAGAAATGTCATGATGAGATACTAGATGAAATGATGGAAAAGGGGATAGAGAAATGATACAACAAATCCTTCTTGAAGAAAATAAACCTTATCCCAACAATAGTCTTCCAGTATTAGTTTATCCTGGAGTTTTTAAAGACTTAGTCAGTCAAAATTATCCTGCAAAGGTTGTAATAGACCAGTTGGCGGAACATCAGTATACAAATGCATGGGTAAATGGTATTTTTGATTACCATCACTTTCATTCAAATACCCACGAAGTATTAGTCTGCCTTTCGGGAGAAGCAACTATCCAGCTCGGAGGACCTAGTAGCAAAACGATTACGTTCACTCAAGGAGACGTGATTCTGCTACCAGCTGGTACAGCTCATAAAAGACTGAAAGCTTCTAAAGATTTTAGTATTGTAGGTGCGTATCCAAATGGCAAAGAGTTCAATACGTACAAAGAGAAGGACGTTCAGTCAGAAGAACAGTTTTGGAAAATCAAAAGAGAAGTGAAGAAAGTTGACTTACCTGAAAGAGATCCTATCCAAGGTAAGAATGGTGCTGTTCAAAAATACTGGGGATAGAAAAAAGACTATTCCTTCTTGTCAGTTTAAACATTTAACCTAATAAAGAGGTCATAACTCCTGCAAAAGGAATTATGACCTCTTTATTTATTAATCATTAAAAGTCTAAATCATCATCTTCTTTTTTCGTTTTATAGCTTTCATCTGGTCGTGCCGCTTCTTTGTCTTTTTTCAAAATGTTTCTCCACCAAACGAATAGAAGACCTACGAGAACAGCACCACCGGCAATGATAGCTGGCGTTATCCAGGGACTTTGCGTTGTCGTCATCATCCGATCCGCCGTTTCTTGGAAACTTCTGGCAAAATACTCATCATCTTCTATATCGGATTCGTAATAACGAGCAAGATAATCATATAATATATCCTGAGCTTCTCGATCCATAACACTACGAGCTTGAGATCCCACTTCGGCTCCTACATAGTATTCAGCGAGTGAGAATGAGTCGCTTCTGAAATAAAATATTAAAGCATGTGCTTCATCTGTAAATAAATCATCGTACAATTCCGCTTGAAATGCAGTTATTTCATCTTGAGTAGGGTTCGCATTTCCATTAATCTCTTCTGTGATATAAAGATACGGCTGAACGCCTGTTTCATTGTAAAAATGACGCATACCATTTTCTAACGTCGTCGCATTACCAATCCAACCAGGAATATCTGTGAAGTACTCTGTTTCATTGACAGCACCCGGTTCTAGCGGTGTCCGTTCTCTTGAAGAAGATTGAATGGAGCCGCTATTAGAATTAGAGTAATTAGATCCTCCAAACATACCGACACCACCAATGAAATTCAGTAGGACAATAAAGAATAAAAATGGACCAAGACAACCTAGAAGTCCACAACCGCCACCAGGTCCACCACCGTAATATCTTCTACGACCCCAGCCCCAACTTCGACCGTAGCCCCAACCACCACCGTAGTAGCCACCGCCACCAAAACCACCGCGTGGACTACCAAAATTTCTATTAGAGCCGCCTCGATTGCTGCCTCCGCCAAGGCTTCCGCGTCTACCGCTACTATTTCCTCCTAAACGGCCAGAGCTACCTCTGCTGCCACCAAAAGAGCCACCACTAGAGCGGCCACCGCCCATACCGCCGCCTCCACCTCGTCTACCCATAATATTCACTCCTTCATTTGTTTTATGATAGTTTTATCGTATCACACTTACTAATTAACTTACATCGTACTAGAGTAGGATGTTTGATTGTAACTATCAGTCAGCTACTAGAATCAATACTTCTCTTGGATTGATAATGAACTCTTGACCAGCTTGTACCCCTAAAGATTCTGTTCCAGCGGTATGCCTGTTTGCAATGATTGTCCATTCTTCGGGTAAAGGATGAGAAGAATGAAGTTGAATGGTTTCAGGCGTTAAGCTCGTATTCATGATAACGGCCATTTGTGACCACTCAGGGTGTTCTTCTAACGTATTCGGAATGGTATAAGCAATCAGGTTTTCTCTAAGTTCCGTGAAATGCATTTTCTCAGCAGTTTGGTTTGTCTGATCTCTTAATGGAGCGTAGGCTTTTCTAATCTGGATCATTCCCTTGTAGTAATCCAATAAATCTTTGTTTTCCACTGTCTGTGACCAGTTCAGTTGATTCGTCTCAATAGAGGAGTTAAAGCTATTCTCGTCACCAAATTTCGTACGTCCGAACTCTTCACCAGCCTGCATGAAGATACCACCTTGAGCAGTAAATAGTAAAGCCGCATTCAGTTTGTTCACTTGAACTACCTCTTCATGGCGGTCAAAGTTTTCATCGTCTCTCAGTGTCAGTACGAGTTTGTCATATAAAGGTAGATTATCATGCGCAGAAGAGTAGTTGACGACTTGAGTTGGATTTTTAGCCCAAGCTTTTTCTTCTGGAAGAGAAAAATCACCTACGACACTTTGAGTATTTGCTAGTAGGCTACCAATCAGATCACCGTTCATGTAGGCACTATCTTCATATCCATTAGCGCCTTGAAGAAATGCGCCTTTATGTTCGTCAAATACAGGTCCTTTGATAGAGTCACGAAAATCATCGTTGAATATCGCAATACCATCAGCAAGTTGCTGGACATGAAATTTATCAGCAGGCATATTAGGCTCATGAATTTCCACGCTACCAGCATTCCAAGGTTCCCCGTATAGAAGGAGATCTTCCATACCGGCTTCATTAAAGGCTTGTCGGATCTGGTTCATTGTCTCGACATCATGTAGGCCCATAAGGTCAAACCTGAAACCATCCAAGTGATATTCTTTAGCCCAGAAAAGTAGAGAGTCAATCATGTATTTACGCATCATTTTTCGTTCACTAGCTGTTTCATTGCCACAGCCAGATCCATTCGTGATATTGCCTTGTTCATCTTGACGGTAGTAATAATCAGGAACAGTGGACTGGAAACAAGAGTCATCATAGGTAAAGGTGTGATTATAAACGACATCTAGTATAACTCCGATATTTTGATTGTGCAGGCTTTGAACCATTTGCTTAAATTCACTGATGCGTGAAGCTGGATCGCTAGGATTTAAACTATATTTGCCTTCGGGAACCATATAATTCTTTGGATCGTAACCCCAGTTGTATTGAGAACCCATTTCATCGTTATCAAAATCGAAAGCGGGAAGGAGGTGCACGTAATTCAGGCCAAGAGATTTCAGATACTGAATACCTGTTGGAGATTCAAAAGAGGGGTCATTGTTCAAATAGGTGTCTGTTTCAGTAAAGGCTAAATACTTTCCTCGATATTCTTCTGAAAACCCAGCCTGTTCATCACTGGAAAAATCTTCCACATGTACTTCCCAAATCATCGCTTCTGTGATCGAAGATTGTCTAACTGGATGATCGTTGGACCAACCTACTGGGTCAGTGGCGGATAAATCTAAGATTGCAGATCGATTACCGTTAAGGCCGACTGCTTTACTATAGATATCTTGAGTTTCCGTCTGTGTTCCTGAACTGTGCTGGAATCGATAAGTGTAAAATTGTCCAGCCAGATCCCGATCAATCGTGACTGTCCAAACCTTATCTTTTTCAACCATTTCAATCTGTTCGATTAAGGTTTCATCGTCGGCATTCCCAGTTTGATAGAGGTTCAAGGTAACAGATACTGCAAGCGGAGACCATACTTTGAAAGTGGATGCTTCTTTGGAATACGTTAAGCCAAGATCAGCTTGGTCATATGCCTGTTCTTCTAAGTAAACAATTTTTTGTTGAATAGAATCTAATGTTTTTTCCAAGTGTTTTTCCTCCGTTAAATACCAATATAATCGGTCAAAAAAGAAAAACTGACCGTAAATAAGATGATCAATACCGTCACTGGCATTGAATCTCCTTTTATTAACTATAGCAATCTTAAAAAATAAAAGCTTGTAAAAACATTTTAAACTTGATCAAGAGACCATAGACTCAAAAGGATTTCAAGGGAAAAAAGATACAAAAAAAGTGAGCGTCATAAAGACTGCTCACTAATGATATGGTTGAAATCAGGATACTATTTTCACGAGTATTTTAAAGGCTGCTTTATGACTGATAATAGTCTCTAGCCCCTCAGTAGACTGCAAGGTCAAAGGACCTTCGTATGGTTCAATTTCCTTTAAAACATATTCATTTCCTAGTTGAACATTTTTGTGCAGGAGATATTCTAAGAACTCTTGCTGATCATTTACTTCTTTGATGATAAAGTGAGTGCCCGTCTTGAGCTCGACAAGTGGTGTATGATCCAACTTTTCAGTCGTTCCATCTTTATTTGGAATTACCCCACCGTGAGGATCATATTGTGGTTCACCCAAAAAGAGATCGAGCCTTTCAATCAAGGCATCAGATGAAGCGTGTTCCAGTAAATCTGCATCTGCATGGACTTCGTTCCAATCGTAGCCCAATTTTTCGGACAAGAAAACTTCCCAGAGGCGGTGCTTACGGATAAGTTTATGGGCGATTTGTAGTCCTTCAGGAGTGAGCCGCACGCCTTGGTAGGGTGTATGAGTCAGCAAACCCTCTTTTAAAAGTCGACCATTCATCTCAGTCACAGAAGCTGCTGAGACCGAGAGTGCCTTCACTAGGCTTTTATTTGTAACGACATCACTTTCGCCGCCATGCTCATAGATTGCTTTAATATAGTCTTCTTTGTTTGGTGTCATGGATGTTACTCCTTATATAAGCTTTATTATCGGTATAATCGACTGTATCTTGTATAGAGAATCGAAAGATTATTTGTTGCAAAAAGTTCATTTTACATTCTTTTGCGTCAACTGACAAGAAACTGCGTAGTATTTTTGTCTAATGACAGTATAACGTATGAAGAGGGAAACAGACAAACGCAATTTAAAATAGGAGATAATCACTTAAGAAATTATTCAGTTGACTATAAAATATTTTTAGGGTAAGCTAAAAATTGTAAACTGAGTATAATCTAAATCAGAAAGAGTGCAAATTGAGATGAAAAAACTAATTGGGTTTATGATGTTCATGAGTATGCTGCTACTGACAGCATGTTCGAGTGAGCAAGAAGTACAAAAAACAGGTGAAGAACCAATTAATGTTGTAGCAACAACTACGATGATCGCGGACCTGGTTCGAAATATTGGTGGAGAATACGTAGAGGTTACTGGACTCATGGGACCAGGAGTTGATCCACATACTTATCAACCTTCCGCTTCAGATGTTTATACAATGGACGAGGCAGATATGATTGTTTATAACGGATTGCATCTTGAAGCGCAATTCATCGAAATGTTTGAACAGTTTGAGTCTAGAGGCGTGCCTACAGCTGTTATTTCCGAAGGGATTCCAAGTAGCGAGTATCAAACGGTTGGTGGCGAAGGCAGCACGGAATACGATCCACATATCTGGTTCAGCGTAAACAATTGGATCGATGCTTCAGAATATGTCGCAGAACAACTTGCTGAATATTATCCAGAACATGCGACAATCTACGAAGCAAATGCTCAAGCCTATGTTAGTGAGCTAACAGAGTTATCAGACTATATCAAGACAAGAATTGAAGAAGTTCCAGAACAATCTCGCTACCTGGTTACTGCTCATGACGCGTTCCAGTACTTTGGCCGAGAATTCCATTTTGAAGTCGTTGGATTGCAAGGGGTGAATACCCAGACTGAAGCAGGGACTGGCGATATCAGTGGCTTAGCAAACTTTATTGCAGAGCATAAAATTGGTGCGGTGTTTGTAGAAAGCTCCGTTTCTTCTAGAAACATTGAAGCGCTGATCGAAGCGGTTAGTAGTAGAGGGCAAGAACTGCATAACGCAGGAGAATTGTATTCAGATGCGCTAGGTGATGAACAGCACGATACAGAAACATATATTAAAATGTATCGCTCCAATATTGATACAATCGTAGATGCTTTGAATGGCTCAGGAAATTAAAGTTTAAAAGATGATGAAAGAAGGACAAAGAAATGAAACAGCAGAATGCTATCGAAATTAGTCAATTGACCGTTGCTTATGATGCAAAACCAGTACTTTGGAATACCTCGGTTGGATTTAGAATGGGAAAACTAACCGCTATCGTAGGTCCAAACGGTGCCGGTAAATCGACCTTAATCAAAACAATGCTTGATTTTATCAAACCGGTCACAGGAAAAGTTGCTTATTCTATAAAAGAGCAAGCATATGCCTATAAAGAAGTGAAAAATCATATTGCCTATGTTCCGCAGAACAGCTCAGTAGATTGGGATTTTCCTGCAACTGTTTTGGATGTGGTCTTAATGGGAAGATACGGTAAACTGGGATGGTTTAAACGTCCAGGAAAAAAAGATAAAGCGATTGCCAAGGATATGCTGAACAAAGTTGGGATGCCGACATTTGCGAACAGACAGATCAGTCAGCTTTCAGGTGGCCAGCGCCAAAGAGTCTTTTTAGCCCGTGCACTTGCTCAGGAAGCGGATATTTATATGCTAGATGAACCACTTGCAGGAGTCGATATCAAAACAGAACGCATCATCATGGATCTCTTACGGGAACTGTCCAGACAAAATAAAACAGTGATTGTTGTTCATCACGATCTACAGACTGTGGAAGAATACTTTGACGATGTTGTGTTCATTAACCAAGAAGTGTTAAACAGTGGGCCAATTAATCAAGCCTTCTCAAAAGAGACGATTGAAGAAACGTATCGTCAGGATCGGAACCTTGGAGAAGGGGATGACGTGTGATGTGGAATCAAGTCATAGCCTTATTCAATGACTACACCTTTCAAATCGTGGCACTCGGAACAGGATTTCTCGGGCTGTTGAGCGGAGTAGTCGGAACATTTGTAACCTTGAAGAAAGAAAGTCTCTTAGGAGATGCTTTGAGTCACTCTGCTTTACCGGGAATTGGAATCGGATTTCTTTTGATTCAAAGCAAAGAACTGATCGTGTTATTACTAGGAGCCGCAGTGTCAGGATTACTTGCTACAGGCTTGATTCATCTGATGAGTAAGAAGACGACAATTAAATTTGATAGTGCGCTGTCTTTGGTGCTGTCGAGCTTTTTCGGGTTGGGTCTTGTTATCATGACCTACATTCAAGGAAGTCCAAATGCGCAGCAAGCCGGGCTGGATAACTTTATTTTTGGACAAGCCAGCGCTATGCTGATTCGCGATGTTCGTTTGATAGCGATTGTCGGAATAATCATCTTACTTCTAATCGGTCTATTCTGGAAGGAATTCAAATTATTCACATTTGACAGCGACTTTGGTAAGACAATGGGCTATTCAGAAAGATTCGTTGAAATGGTTCTGTCTACCATGATTGTTGTAACAATTATTCTAGGATTACAATCAGTCGGAGTGATTCTAATCAGTGCCTTGCTAATCGGTCCCGCTGTAGCAGCTAGACAATGGTCAGATAAATTGAATATCGTCGTTATCTTATCAGGGATCGTTGGCTTCGTATCTGGAATTTCAGGAACACTGATTAGTTCAATCGGTAATCGGATTCCCACGGGGCCTTCGATTGTGGTCGTACTGAGTGTATTCGTATTAAGCAGTTTATTTTTCTCTCCTAAAAGAGGCATTATCGCAAAACGTTCTTCTTATCGTAAGCAGAAAAGAATGATTGAACAACAGCTACAAGCAATGAAAGAAGGTCAGGGTAAATGAGTATTATAACTGAAATCACGCTGATCGCAGTCGTCGTATCTATTGCCTGCGCACTACCAGGCGTTTTTCTGGTTCTGAGAGGGACAACAATGGTATCGGATGCCATTACTCATACGGTTCTTTTAGGAATCGTTATCGCTTTTTTCATCACTAGAGATTTGAATTCACCTTTACTACTCATTGGTGCAACATTAACGGGTGTATTTACTGTATGGGCTATAGAAGCTTTGCAGAGAACCAAGTTACTTGGAGATGATGCAGCAATTGGTGTAGTTTTTCCATTATTCTTTAGTATCGCGATTATTTTAATTACACGCTTTACAGGAGATATTCATCTGGATCAGGATACTGTGTTAATGGGTGAACTTGCTTTCGCCCCTTTTAGAAGATTGACCATATTTGGAATCGACATCGGAGCAAGAGCATTTGTAACTATGCTCGTCATCTTGTTGATCAACACGGGGTTCATTGCTTTATTCTATAAAGAGTTGAAAGTAACCACATTTGACGCTGCTTTTGCAGCTGCTATGGGCTTTTCACCAGCGCTGATCTATTATGGTCTGATGACATTAGTTTCATTGACAGCTGTTGGTGCATATGACTCAGTGGGATCCATTCTTGTGGTTGGCTTTATGGTAGGACCTGGACTGACAGCGTATTTGCTGACGCATGAATTAAAGAAAATGATTGGACTTGCAGTAGTATTCGCGGTAATCAATAGTGTGATAGGAGTGAGACTGGCTTTTGCACTGGATAGTTCAATCGCTGGAATGATTGCTGTCGTAACAGGAATAACTTGTCTAATCGCTTTTATCTTTTCACCTAAAAAAGGTCTAATCAAAAGTACCCTCACAAGAAAACGAGAACAGAAGATTTTTGATGACAAAATTAAAAATATTGGATGATTACGATGCAAAAAGGACGTTTCAAATTAGTTAACTAATTTGAAACATCCTTTTTTGTCTATCTTTTTAAGTGGTTTCACGTTTGATCAATTTAAAGTCTAGCGGATAAAGATCCACAGATTCTTTTTTTAGACCATTTAATAATAACCTACAGGCATTTTTGCCTTGTTCATCAATGGCATAATCAATCGTCGTAATATTCATAAAGTCACTGATTTCTAAATTATCAAATCCGATGATTGCAACATCTTCAGGGATACGATAACCGAGAGATTTCAGTCTAGACACCATAACAGCTGCAATCGTATCGGAATGAGCAACAATTGCATCCGGTTTGTCGGAGAAATTGTGGTACCAAGATACAATCTCCTCAGCTTGTTCCGTTCTTAAAACGTCCAAAAACGGTTCAGAAGGGTGGGGCGTAATATCGTGTGTACGACAAAAATCCTGATAGGCCTGAATTCTACGCTTCGTATTGAGGCCATATGCCGTACTATATAAATTTAAAATATTTCGGTACCCTTCATTCCAGAGATACTCTAAAGTTTTAATATATCCATCGTAATGATCGATAAAGACGGAAGGAATCGTTTCTGAGTCTATGTTGTGCAAGGTAACGATTGGACCGTAATGCGCGTATTCTTCTAATACGTCCCACTCATTGGCACGATATACTAAAAAGATGCCGTCGAGTTGTTTGGACTTTAGCATATCAAAGGCTTCCAGTTCACGTTTACGGTCACTTTTAGTGATAAACAGAGTAGAAGTATATCCAGACTCATGGGCAAGTTCCATAAACGGATTGATCCGGGCAATGGCTGTGTCATTGAACTGCGTACTAATAATTCCAAGGTTTTTAGTAGCCCCTTTTCTTAAATACTGAGCATTTCGATTTGGTGTATACCTAAGCTCTTTTACAGCTCTTTCTACTTTAATTCTAGTTTCTTTTCCTACGTAACCACTTGAGTTCATCACTCGAGAAACCGTTGCAGAAGAAACGCCTGCAAGCTTGGCAATATCTTGAATAGTCGTCAATCTGATTCCTCCTTCAGCACTACCAGTATAGCAGATTTTTACTAAAGGCAGTATAAAATCAAGAGGCTTATGCTGATCTTAAAAATAATGCATGAGTCGATTTTGAGAACTGATGGCTTTTTTACCTTCAGGGGTTCTTTTAATGTAAGTAGCGTCTGGACCGAGAACCCAAGCTTTTGTATTATCATACAAGTACAATTTCATGATGTTGATCACATGTTGTTTCCATTTTTCATCGAGAATTGGAAAAGCGAGTTCGATCCGTTTGGTCATATTACGTGTCATCATATCGGCAGAAGAAAGATAAAGTTTATGGTCGCCATTATTGTTAAAAAAGTAAACGCGACTGTGTTCAAGGAAACGTCCGACAATACTGTGAACACGGATATGTTCACTCACGCCCTCAATGCCAGGAATGAGACAACAGATTCCTCTGATAATCAAATCTACTTTTACGCCAGCTTGACTTGCTTCAAAGAGTTTCATGATCATCTTTTTATCGGTCAGTGAGTTCATTTTGGCGACGATGTGACCATTACCATAGTGTTTGTGCAATTCAATTTCATTGTCAATCCTATCGATAAAGGTGTCTCGCATTTCAAAAGGAGACACGTGTAGATACTGATAATCTGCTTGATTGGAGTAACCGCTCAGGTAGTTAAAGAAATCTGCTACATCTTGAGTTAGTATGGGATTGGTCGTGATGATACCCATATCTGTATAAAATTTAGCTGTCTGTTCGTTGTAATTTCCTGTTCCTAGATGAGCGTAACGCTTGAAGCCATTATGATCTTTTTTGACGATAAGTGTAGCTTTGCTATGTGTTTTAAGATTTTTCATTCCATAAATGATATGAGCGCCGGCTTCTTCTAGTTCTTTGGCCCAGTGTACGTTATTGGCCTCATCGAACCGTGCTTTTAATTCAACGAGAACCGTTACTTGAATATCTCGCTTAGCAGCTCTTTTCAATGCTTCAATGAAGGGAGAAGCACTACTGACACGGTATAAAGTCTGCTTAATGGCAATGGTATTAGGATCTTCAACAGCGTTTCGAACCAGGTCAATAACCGGTTTAAAAGAATCGAACGGGTGATGAAGAAAGAAGTCTTGTTTTTCAGCTGTCTTAACAATATTATTATTTTTTAAGATACTCGGGTAATCCGGTGTGAAGCGTGGAAAAACGGCATCAGGTAATACATTCTGTAAATTTGAAGCGATAGAAGATAACACAGTTAGATCTAATGGACCTTCAACGTTATAAACATCGCGTTCCAATATATCTAATTCATCCATCAAATAAGCAACGTCTTCTTTAAATGTAGCTGAAATCGAACGAGCGTCAATTTCTAATCTTACGACCATACCCGCTTTTCGTTTCTCAAGATAATCTTCAATAACAGATAGTAAATCTTCAGCACCACTTTCCTGTATTTCCAGATCAGCATTACGAGTGATTCGGAAAGTAAAAGAATAATCGAGATCGTACCCTATAAATAATTCATCAAGAAAGTAAAACAAAATATCTTCAGTGAAGAGTATGACGCGACGATCTTCGCATTCTAGAACGTGATATCGTTCAATCAGAGGTGGAACCGGTAAAATAGCGATAAAAGGACCTTCTTGTGTTTTTAGCCGCACAAAAAGATGGATAACACCGTCATTCAAGTGGGGGAATGGACGATAAGCATCCACTCCAAAAGGTGTAATAGCCGGTTTGATATGGTTTCGAAAAATTTCTGCGGCTTCTTCCAGCTGATCAGGAGCCAACTCAGCAGGTAACTTAAAGTCGACCTTTTTTTCCTCTAATTCAACTTTCAACTGATCAAAGGATAGATATTGATCAGAAACCAGCTTTCGATTTTTCTTCGCAATTTCTTCTAATTGTTTTTCAGGACCCCATTGTTTTTTGGAGTCTGGTTCAAGAAAGCCTAACTTTAACTGGTCTTGAAGACCAGCTACGCGTACTTTAAAGAATTCGTCTAGATTAGAACTACTAATAGAAATAAATTTAAGCTTTTCTAGTAAGGGGTTAGTAGGATCGGCTGCTTCTGCAAGAACACGAGCATTAAAGTCTAACCAGGATAATTCTCTGTTTTGATAGTAAGACGGATTTTGTAAATCAATGGACGAGTGCTGCATGGAATTCCCTCCGAATAACTTGATTAATAATGATTAATTACCTGTTTCACTTTTAAATGTAATATGAACGGTGTCTCCTAGAACCCGTTCAAAATGGTTCTTATGCTTATTGGCACGATACTTCTCTGCGATGACTTCGCCGTTATAGGTTACGATCAGTTCATATTTATCTTCTGAATCTTTGTCTTTATTTTTAGATAATTGAATATCTTTGACCATATTGACATGTGTATCGTTCAGCGCTTCTGCAAATTTAATCACACTTCCAAGGCTAAGCAGTAGATTTGCTTCGTCGTCACTGAACCAATCGTCTACAGTATGGATATACTGATTGAACAAAGATCGGTTTTTGTAACTCGCTAACAAAGCCAAACGAACGCGATCATAGTGATTGAATCCGTGAAGATTGCTATTTGAGATAATATAAAACGTATGTTGAGACTTGGAATCGTCTTCGATATAGCTTCCTAAGTTATAAAGAGAGGCTGCGTAATGAACAAGGATGAGATGTTCTTCATCTATATCAATGATTTCTTTATCTTTTAGCAAATTCAACAGGCGGTCTGCAAGTAAAATACGCTGGTAAGCCCCAATTGTGCGAATATTATAGCGTTTACTCATGCGCTCAACAGTTTGACGCTTGATATCATATAGCTCGTAAGGCTGATTGTCTGTACGATTAATATAATCGATTATCAGACCTTCTCGTAAACCGCGACTACTGATTGCAAAATCTGTTGAATCCATGAAGTCAAATAACTCGAGAAAGACTAGACCAGCAGGTATGATAATGTCTTTGCGATCTTCGCTTAATCCATCTAGTTTGGATAATTGTTGAAAAGAAGTATCCGCAATTAAATCAAATGTTTCCTCTAATTCGTCTCCTGTCATCATGTAACCGTGAATGCCCGCGATGGGGTAATCATGTTGACGCTGATGAATGTCTGCAAGATTTCGCGCAGACCCTCCAATTCCAATTAGAGGCACTTTGACATCGGGTAACCACTTTAAAGAGGTGAATTGTTCATTGACCCATTTTCGTGCTTTATCAATGGCCTTTTTATCGTTATGATCTTTACCATCAAAAAACTGTTTTTTCAAGCTAACGACACCAAACGGGAAACTATGAGAATCAACGACTTGTTTATCTTTAAATAACGTTAACTCCGTACTACCCCCACCAATATCTATAGTTACACCATTTTTAAGATCCATTGTATGCCTAACAGCATAATTTCCGTAAAAAGCTTCTTCTTCTTCTTTTAAAATACGTAGCTTAAGGCCAGTTTTCTCTTTCACAGTCTTCAAAATGGCTTTAGCATTCGTCGATTGTCTAATAGCTGCAGTAGCTACTGGAATCATTGATTCAATATGATATCTTTCGGCAATCTCAGTGAAACTTTCAAGAGTTGTAACCAGTACAGAGATTCCTTTTTTACTCATCGTACCGTCTTTTTCCAAATATTGAACAAGCCTAGCGGGTGTTTTAATATTTTGTAATTCAGTAATTGTTTGATTCTGATCGATTTCAAATATGACTAATCTGATTGTGTTCGATCCGACATCGATTAGTCCGACTCTTTGATTTGTCATGTAAGCGGTCTCCCTTATACTCTATAATCTCATTTCTCCTTTTATCATACAGAAAAAAAGAGGTATTTGTCGAAAAATACACGATATATTACAAAAATATTACATTAGAGGCGAAAAGCGCTATTATCTACTCTTAGGTTACAGAGATCGTGTGAGATCACTTGTTCTGAATTGTAAATAAGAAAGGTTTGTAATAAATTGTAAGATAATCGAAATGTTCCGAGGGTGTATTCTATGTATAATTGCAAAGCAAAGTGCAATTATATGGAATTTATTATTCATCAAAAATTTTAATTAAGAAAGGTTGTTCTTACACGCCATGAAAAAATGGATAACAGGATTTGCTGTATTAGCAATAGGGTTCACACAATTATTGACGACTCAAGTTGTTTCAGCTGATTCATTAAATGACATCCGTCAGCAGCAAGAACAGAAAAAAAGTGATATCAGTACCATACAAAGAGATATCGCTAAAGCATTAGAAGAAACCAGTACATTAAGTGGAGAAATTGAAAAACTTAATGAGGAAATTTCTGAAAAAGAAGTAACCATCCAAAACAAAGAAGTCGAAATCGGCGAACAAGAGAAGCTTGTAGAAGCAAGGTTAGAACAAGCAGGTGCAAGATTACAATCTCTTCAAAAAAGCGAAGCTACCAACAACGTTGTCAAAGCAATATTAGAAGCAGAAAGCCTTACAGATTTGTTTAATCGTGCGTTAGTTGTTATGCAGTTGACAGATGCTGGGAACCAACAAATCGAAGAAGCACAACTAGAAGTTGATACATTGGCAGAGATGCAAGCACAACTGGTCACAGAAAAAGAATCATTGAATGAGGACTTAGCTTTAGTATCAGAACAAAAGTCTTCATATGATAAAAAAATATCTGCTCTAGAAACACTGGTTAAAGACAATCAGTCACAATTGACTCAATTAGAAGATAAAGAAGCGGATGAACTTGCCAAAATCGAAGAAGCGCGTCAAGCTGCTCGAGAAGAAGCAATAAAAGCAGCTGAAGAACTTGCAGCGAAAGAAGCAGAAGCTGAGGAAGAAGCCATTGTTTCTACTTCTTCAAGCAAACCAGAAACTACAAAAGAAGAAACTGTAGAAGCTGCTGAAGTTAAACCAGAAGTAAAAGAAGAAGCTAAAACAGAAAAACCAGCTGAAAGTACAAGCTCAAATGGACGTACTGTTCAAGTGAGTGCAACTGGATATTCTACACAACAAGCTAACTTGAGTACACATACAGCTACTGGAATTGACTTGAGAGTGAATCCAAGAGTCATTGCAGTAGATCCATCCGTTATCCCATTAGGTTCAACAGTAGAAATTCCTGGAAAAGGGATTTATATTGCTGGAGATACAGGTGGCGCAATTAAAGGAAATAAAATCGATATTCACTTCTCAACTGTTTCAGAAGCATTCGCATGGGGAAGAAAAAATATCACAGTTAAAATTTTGAACTAATCTATTCTTATAATCAGAAAAGCAGCTGCTCTTAAAAGTAGCTGCTTTTTTAATGGTCAAATTTTGAAAATGTAGTGCTTGGGATGAATTGACAAACTCGTGACAGAAGAAGTATAGACGTATCTGATCCTGTTTCATATACCTGACAAATGTTCCCATTTCTGCTAAAATAACAATATTGACTTCAAAAAAATAGATGAAATTTAACTTGAAAAGAGGAAACCATATGCCATCCAATGAAATCGAGTTTTATAAAGGAAAAGATGAAGAATTATTTTTAGCTGCTTGGGAGAAAAAGCATGGCGTACTATCAGATGATGCCCAAGAAAAATTATATTTAGCAATTGGAGACGAAATAGACCGTCAAATTAAAGAAGGCGAACATAATTTTGGAGAAGTATTTAGCTATAAAGGCGTTGAAGTTGGAAAATCTGACTACAATCATTTCCACGAACTATATCTGTTTGACGAAAAATAGTCAGTGTTTTTGTAAAAGGAGGTGTTTCTTTGTCAAAGGAATTGATTGACAATAAATTAAGTCTGCTTCCAGACCTACCTGGTTGTTATATTATGAAAGACAAGAACGAACACATTATTTATATCGGGAAAGCAAAAAACTTAAAGAATCGCGTCCGTTCCTACTTCAGAGGCACTCATGAAGGGAAAACAGAACGTCTTGTTCAAGATATTGAAGATTTCGAAACAATTATTACTGGATCAGATAAAGAAGCACTACTTCTTGAGGTAACATTGATTCAGAAACATCAGCCTAAGTACAACATCCGGTTAAAAAGAGGCACGAGCTATCCGTATCTTAAAATCACAAATGAGAAAGACCCTAAACTGATTATCACCTCAGATGTTCTAAAAGATGGCGGGCATTATTTTGGGCCGTATCCGGATGTTTATGCTGCTTCTGAGACGCAGCAGCTGATTATGAAAATCTATCCTCTGAGAAAATGCAACGGACACCAGAAAAGAGCGTGTTTGTATTATCATATTGGCCAATGCATTGGACCGTGTGATCACGAGGTTTCTAAAGAAGAATACGATCAGCAAATTCGCAAGATTCGTTCATTCTTAAATGGAAATGTGCATGATATTAAAAGAGACTTGAAGCAGAAAATGGATGAAGCGGCCGTAGAAATGAATTATGAGCGTGCTGCAGAATTTAGAGATCAGATTGCGTATATCGAAAAGACTGTAGAAAAACAGTCAATTATTTCAAATAACTTTATGCCGCGTGACTTTTTCAACTATTACATGGATAAAGGTTGGATCTCCATCCAAGTATTTTTCGTCAGACAAGCGACACTGATCAAAAGAGATGCCACAATGTTTCCTTGTTACGGTCCACCTGAAGAAGAATTGATGAGTTTTATCTTACAATACTACAATAATGGAAATAATATTATGCCAAGTGAGATATACGTTCCTGAGGCGGTAGATACTGATATGTTATCTCAAGCCATTGAAGCCAAAGTGGTGAACCCGAAACAAGGACGAAAAAAAGAATTATTAGATCTTACAGGGAAAAATAGCGAGATGGCATTAAAGGAAAAATTCAGACTGATTGAGATGAATCAGGCTAAAACAACCGGAGCCATTCAAGAATTATCAGAAGCGATGGGACTACCTTATATTGAAAGAATAGAATCTTTTGACCATTCCAATATTCAAGGATCGAATCCCGTATCGGCGATGGTCTCATTTAAAGATGGTAAACCGGATAAGAATAACTACCGTAAATATAAAATCAAAACGGTTGTAGGTAGTAATGAGGCTGCAACCACACAGGAAGTTATTAGAAGAAGATATAGCCGCCTATTGAAGGAAGGAAAACCTTTACCTGATTTGATCCTTATGGATGGTGGTAAAGTTCAAGTGAATGCTGCTGTAGATGTACTCGTAAACGAACTCGGTCTCGATATTCCAGTAGCGGGGATGGTTAAAGATAACAAACACCGTACAGCCAGTTTGATATTTGGAGAAGTTTTGGAAACCGTTGTGTTGAATCCTCGGAGCCAGGCCTTCCATCTCGTCCAGAGAATTCAAGAAGAAGTGCATAGATTTGCCATTACTTTCCACCGTAATGTTCGTAGTAAAAATAGCTTTACTTCAAGATTAGATGATGTAGAAGGTGTTGGTCCGAAAACTCGAACCAAGATACTAAGACATTTCAAATCGATGAAAAGACTGAAAGAAGCAGAGCTTGCAGAGATTACCAAGCTAGGTATTTCAGAAACGGTCGCAGAACGAATCAAAGAAACCCTAGCAAATTATCAGGGATGATTTTTGGAAATCTTTAGAATTCCAGAGAGATGCGTGTAAGAAAGTTTATAAACAAAAAGCGGTAAACAGTAGAATTTTTTCCACTGTTTACCGCTTTTTCTATTTAAGTATAGGAGTAGTAAATCATAAGCTATAAATAATCACACCCAAAATACCGGTAGTTAGCATAATTTGAATGGGACTCAGCTTGTACTTTGTTATTAAAAATAATCCTAATGAGAATAAGGCTACAGAGATCCAGTTGAGATTAGTAAAATCGATTCCACTTGTTTCTCCAAAGAAGGCCGTCAGCAAAATAGTAAGACCGGCTGAAGCAATCAGAGCGACAACTGCTGGGCGTAACCCCATGATAATCCCTTGTACCATTTTAATGTTGCGAAATTTGAAGTAGATATACGCTAAAGTGAGTACGATAATAATAGAGGGGGCTGTTACACCGATTGTAGCGACCATTCCTCCAAATATACCGCCAACTTGGTTTCCTACAAAGGTAGCTGCATTAATGGCAATAGAGCCCGGAGTCATTTCAGATATCGTCAATACATCTATAAACTCTTGAGTGGTCATCCAACCTCTATTGTCGATGATCTGCTGTTCAATTAAAGGTAAAGCGGCATAACCACCACCGAAACTGAAAAGACCAATCTGAAAGAAGCTAATAAACAATTCAATATAAAGCATCTAGTTAAGCTCCTTTCTTTTCTGATCGAATTTGATAATAAGTTGTAAGTCCGCCTATAACCGCACTGAACGATAAAAGATAGAGGATATTAACGTTAAAAATGATTCCAGCAACTAAAGCAATGAGCATAACGATGACAGGGATCACTTCTTTTTTTCTGATGATTCTCATAGCCATGCTATAAACGACGTGCACAATGATTGCAGCGACACCGGCTTGCATACCAAGTAGCAAGTTTGCGACAAGAGGATTGTCTCTAACGATATTATAAACAAAAGATAATAAAGTAATAATGGTGAGAGGAGCAAGAATGGTTCCAAGAACCGTTGTCAACGCACCTAGAAACCCAGCCATTCGGTAGCCAATCAATATAGAAGCGTTAACAGCAAGAGAGCCAGGGGAGGACTGACTAATAGAAATCAAATCTAGCATTTCATCTTCGTCAATCCAGTTGAGTTCTTGAACAAATTTCTTTTCCATTAGGGGTACAATGACATACCCACCACCAAATGTAAAAGAGCTTAGATATAAAGTGGATGTAAATAATTTCCGATAAACATTTGCTTTTTTCATAATGCCTCCTACAAGTACATAAACTATTCTAATTCGATTTTTTAACGATATCCTTTGCACATCTGAATCCCATATTTCCTGTAGAAGAATCAATTGTGTTCGATGTTCTAGCAGCTACTCTATATCGATTGCAATAGCTATCATGACAAAGGTAACTACCACCTTTAACTGTTTTACTGGTGTTGTCTACATTATCAAGATCCCAATCAAAATTGTTAGAGCACCATTCCCACACATTTCCAGCCATTCCGTATAGTCCGAAACGATTTTTAGGAAAAGCTTTGACTGGGCTAGTTCCAATATAGCCGTCTTCAGCACTATTTTCACTTGGAAATGACCCTTGCCAGATGTTGCACATATGGCGTTGGTCTGGATTGAGCTCGTTTCCCCATGAAAAACGTTGCTGTATCAACCCACCTCTAGCAGCGTATTCCCACTCTTTTTCGTTTAGCAATCTTTTTCCGCTCCAAGCACAATAGGCCATCGCATCATTCCATGAAACGTGAACAACGGGGTGATCCATACGGTCCTCAATGGAAGATCCCGGTCCTTCAGGTTGTGACCAATTTGCTCCAGCGACTACACACCACCAAGGCGTTTGTGCAGGGACATTTTGTACTTGTGACTTTACTTCTTCAGATAAAAGTAGGTGAAAGACAAAGGACCAACCATAGATTTCAGCTTCTGTTTGATAGCCAGTTTCATCTATGAACTGTTTAAATGATCCATTGGTTACTGCTGTTTGATCAATCAAAAAGGATTCAACAATTTCTTCTCTGACAGGACCTTCGCGATCCTCTATATGAGCATCATCGTCTTCACTTCCCATTAGAAATGATCCGCCTTCGATATAAATCATAGTATCATCATGAGCAGTTTCCTCATTCAATTTAGCTGAAAATTCTAAATTTGATGATTTTTTTAAGTGGTTTAATTCAATATGATGTTTCTTTGAATGGTTTGGATTGCAACAACTCATTAGTTCACCTTCCGCTGAATAGATTACACCAAAAGGTTATAGTAAACGAAAAACTCGTTCATCTACTATAACCGTTCAGCAATTCTGTGATACACTTTTCAAAAATATAGATTCCTAGAATCGGCTATCCCTTGCGTGAGGGACAACATCGCTTGTCTCAACAAAATATTTTAACATACGATTTTGAAAGTCTTTTATAACTGATTCGAATTTTTCTGATTCAATTAGATTTTTGCGTTCGTTGGGATCTTGCTTCAAATCATAAAACTCATCTTGTTCGTATAAACGATAGACATATTTATAATCTTGATTACGAATCATAATAGCTTTTGTATGCTGAGGCATTTTTTCTTGTTCAGTTGTTCTTGCCCAATATGGATTAGATGGATTATGTCCGGCATCCATCGCATAAGCGCCCTCTGATTCTAAACGTCCACCTTCAGCAAATACAACATCTCTATGCTCATTAGATCCTTCTAGTACAGACTTCAAAGATTGTCCGAATTGAGTATGCTCCGGTTGAATTCCTACTAAGTCCATTATAGTTGCTTGTATGTCTATCAGTTCTACTAAGGCATCTGTGTTTCTGGGTACGACTTCCATATTTTTGGATGGTTTAATGACCAAAGGTACATTCGTCAACATATCTTCAAATGTATTTTGATTTTTCTCAGCTATTTCGAAATCACCAGTATAATCACCATGATCACTGAAGAAAATAAAGATTGTATCATCGTATAGCTCTTTCTCTTTAAGTGTCTGTACCAGTTTACCAATATGATGATCTAGTTTCATTCCCATAGCATAATAGACTTGTTTGATTTTTTTTAAATCTTCATCTGACCAATCGTATAACTCCATGTGATTTCTAATTCCACGAAGGATGCTAGGTTTATCTTTCCATTCCTCTTCACTTAATCGAATAGCATCTGGAACAAGTTCAGGATCAACTTTATCAAACCATTCCTGATCTATTTCGTAAGGAGGGTGGGGAAGGCTCAAAGCAAGGTACACACAAAATGGATCATCATTGAAAGTGTCGTTTTCCAAAAATTCTATTGCATTTTGAATTTGATCTTGGTCGACATGGTGAACATTTTCTTTAACGCCATGGTAATGAGTGTAATCAGCTTTGACTTCTATGTTTTTAGATTCAGTGCTACCTTTTTTACCTTTAAAAAGTTTTGCCATAGATTCATAAAATTGATCATTAATTGTATCTGCATACTTAGTGCGATCTCCATCTGCTTTAATCGTATCATTTCTTCCACCCCAATAAACATGATAGTCATTATTTTTCAATGTTTTCAAGATGTTTGGTTCGGAGTCATCCATTAAGTAATGCATCGTTCTAAATCCTTTAGTATGAGGATACCAACCTGTTAAAAATGAGTTTCTACTTGGAACGCAGACCGGGTTTTGACAGTAGGCGTTAGTGAAGCCAACACCTTCAGAAGCTAAGGCATCTATATTTGGTGTCTTAATAGCATCATTACCAGTGTATCCAAGCGAATCAGCACGCCATTGATCTGCAACGACCATGACAATATTTGGTTTTTTCTGTGTAGTCATAATTTGTCCCCTTTTTTATGTGTGAATGTTCTTGTATACTAGTTATACATCAATTAGAAATAAAGTTCAAACTATTTTGAAAAAAAGTCCAAAAGTGAAAGTGTCTATTCTAATCAAAAAAAGATATACTATTTGAGAGGTGTTTTGATGAATCCAATAAGTGTAATAGAATCTAATTTAGAAACATTTACGAATTCAGAAAAGAGGATCGCTGATTTTATTCTAAAAGATCCTATTCGAATCGTTCAATACTCAGCAGAAGAAATTGCTAAAGCAGCAGGCTCGTCCAAATCAGCATTTATACGTCTATGCCAAAAATTAGGTTATCAGGGTTATTCTGAGTTCAGATTTTCTTTATCTAAATACTTGATTTCTCATAAATTGGAAGATGGAGAAGAATCGTCAATTAGCCAATCTATAACATCCGCTTATAGTGACCATATCAAAGAGATAGCACAAAATTTGAGTGATAAAGACATGTTAGAATTATGTGAACTGATAACAAGTGCAAGTAAAATTAAGATTTTTGGGAATAACCGAACAGGGTTAGCTGCTCAGCAATTGAGGATGCGAATGGCTAAAATTGGAATGGACAGTGAATTTGTCAATGATACGATGCTTATGCATGATATTACAAGCTCGTTAGACAATGAAGACCTTGTAATCATTTTTTCAATTAAAGGAATGTCTTATTACGAAGATGTCGTAAAACAAGTCAAAACAAATCAAACAAAAAGCATATTAATCACTATGACTCAAAATAGTCCGATCAATAAGTATTTTGATACTGTGATTACTTTGCCATTAGTTTCGAGGGCTACTCGTCGGTTTCTAGATGATCAGGCCATCTTCTTTGTCTTCATTGAAATCTTACTAGCTGAATTAGCTGAATATGAGGACTAGAAAGAATATGCTAAAAAGAAAATGATTAAAACGCTTGCATTAATGAAATGAATCAGTTATTATTAAATCAATCGAGTGGGTAGTTACTGGTTAAGCAGGCTATACCTTATTGTATATGTGCTTAGTTTTGCATATAACATAAGGTATAGTCTGTTTTTAATTTTTCAGTTAGAAAGGAGGAGGAAATGTGGCTTGAAAATCAAAAAAATTCTAAATAACAATTCCGTTCTAGTTAAAGAGGAAGGTAAAGATTATATCTGGATAGGTACTGGTCTAGGATTTGGAAAAAAGCCTGGGGATGAAGCTGATCAAACAAAAATTGAAAAGGTCTTCATTTTACATCAGAAATCTTCAGATCGATTAACACAACTATTACAAGATATCCCAATTCAATACGCTTCCTTGGCAGACGATATTATTCGATATGCCAAACAAACAATAACCTACGAGATTAGTGATTCGATTTATATATCGTTAACAGACCATCTTTATAATTTAGTTAAATTAAAAAGAGAAGGTATTTTTATTAACAACAAGTTATCTTGGGAAATTAGGAAGTTTTATCCAAAAGAATTTAAAGTAGGAAGCTACGCGGTAGTACTTATAGAGAAAAAAATGGAAATTAAATTAGAAGAATCGGAAATCAGCAATATTGCGATGCATTTCATAAATGCTCAGATTAATAGTAATACTGAGGAATTTGACGACATTCAATCAGTTACAAAAAAAACGCGAGACATCATTTCGCTACTGAGAATTCACAACAAAATATCTATTGATCAAAATAGTATTGCATATGAACGATTCGTAACGCATCTTCGTTTTTTCTTTAAAAGATTGAAAAACCTTGAGAAGAGAGAACATCCAGATAATCCTCTTCTTGTACATGTAGTGGAAAAGTATCCAGAGGCTTATGAATCTACTCGTTTAATCGAAAAATATCTCAAAGTAACTTTATATGATGATGAGCAATTATATTTAACATTACACATTCAAAAATTAATTGAAAACGATAATAGTTAAGGTGTTACTGGTAAAGCAGGCAAGACTTAACTGAACCTTCTCCTATATTTAGGAATTGGTTTAGTTAGTCTTGTCTTTTTTTAAAAATAAAAAGCGAAAGAAGGAAGAACAATGGAATTTCAAGAATTGAATCAGAATATATTAGATAATATTGGTGGAAAAGATAATATTAATGGTCTGACACACTGTATAACTCGTTTAAGATTCAAATTAAAAGATGAATCGAAAGCAAATACAGAAGTGCTCAAAAATGTAAGTGGCGTCGTAACTGTTGTGCAAAGTGGTGGACAGTATCAGGTTGTAATAGGTAACCACGTAGGAGAGGTTTATAAAGAGTTTGTTGAACAAGCTGGTTTGCAAACAGATTCAAATGACCAGAGTGAAGATAAGCCTAAAGGTCTATTAAATAATTTTATCGATGTAATCTCAGGTGTATTTACACCGGTTATTAGTGTACTGATGGCTTCAGGTATGATTAAAGGATTATTAGCTATTTTATCAGCTTTTAGTTTGATCGATCCTGCTTCTGGGTTATACCTAATATTAAACGCTACAGGTGATGGACTCTTTTATTTCTTTCCTTTATTTTTAGGTTATACGGCTTCTAAGAAATTCGGTGGAAAACCTTTTATTGGGATGGCTATTGGTGCGGCACTAGTTTATCCAACTATTGCAGCGGCAATGGTGGATGTCGAACCGCTGTATACTTTGTTCTCAGGAACTGCGATTGAATCTCCAGTTTATGTAACATTATTTGGAATTCCCGTTATTTTGATGACATATACTTCAAGTGTTATACCGGTAATTGCAGCCGCATATATGGCAGCAAAAGTTGAGAAGACACTAGAAAGAATTATACCAAGAGCCATTAGAAGTTTCTTTGTAACATTTATGACCTTGTTGATTACTGTTCCTATCACATTTTTAGTTGTTGGTCCAATAACTACTTGGGTAGGTTTACTAATTGGTCAAGGATTGTCTTCAGCATATGAGTTTAGCCCCATTATTGCAGGTACTATCATTGGCGGATTTTGGCAAGTATTTATTATGTTTGGTCTGCACTGGGGATTTGTGCCAATCGCATTAAATAACTATGCTACTTTAGGCTTCGATGTTGTAATGATGGCGGGTTTAGCTACGCCATTAGCTATGGCAGGTGTTACGTTTGCAATTTTCTGTAAAACGAAAGACAGAAAACTAAAAGAAGTATCGTTCCCTGCTTTTATGTCAGCACTTTTTGGAATAACTGAGCCAGCTCTATATGGGGTAACGTTAGCAAGAAAGAAAGCTTTTTATACGACTTCGGTAGCAACTGCTGTGGCAGGATTGATTATGGGATTGTTTAGAACAAGAGTGTATATTAATGGAGGAACTGGAATATTCGCGATACCAAGATTTATCAATCCGGAAACAGGCTTAGACAATAGCGTCATTGGTTTCACAATTGCGAGTGCAACTGCATTTGTTTTAGGATTTGTTATTACGTATTTTTACGCATATAAAGTCTCTGATGATCAGAATTTAGCTACAGAAAAATTAGATAAACAATTGGAAAAAGAAGAATCTATTAATGGGGAACTTGGACAAAATATGTTTTACAATTTAACTACACCAATAAGTGGAGAGATCGTTCCTCTTAGTCAAGTCGAAGACGAAGCCTTTGCTTCAGGTTTGTTAGGGAAAGGCATAGCCATTATTCCCAATGAAGGATTAGTTTATGCACCTTCAAACGGAACAGTAACAACTCTATTCCCTTCTCATCATGCAATTGGTATTACAACGGATGATGGAGTAGAAATTTTAATTCACGTAGGCATGGATACTGTGAATTTAAATGGACAGTATTTTGAACCTAAGGTAAAACAGGGAGATCGAGTAACAAAAGGAGAGTTAGTACTAGAATTTGATAAAGATGCGATTGTTAAAGAAGGATATCCAATCATTACACCAGTAATTATTTCAAATACCAATCAATATATGGATGTAGTACAAACAGATCAACTAATTGTTAAAAATGGAGACGAAGATACATTGTTGACGGTCATTGCATAAGTGAAAAACAAAAAAATTCCTAGAGAATATTGTCTCTAGGAATTTTTTGTTTTATTTTTAATCCGTCACAACGCGTAAATTATCTAATAGCAATCCAGAACGACCTTTAAGTTGGAAAGTATTCATGTCTTCTCTAAAGTCAATAGAGGGATCCTCATCTAGGAATTGTTTGTTTTCTGGCTCTACATAAATAGGTCCTAAAGGAGTATCCAATGATTCAACAGTTTCTGAGATATTTTCAGTTATTTTAAGCTGAAATACTCCTCGAATACTACAAGCATATGAACCTTGAAAATCTTCATGATAGTGAAGAAACAATTTACCTGAATGGTTCTCTAATATATTTGTCAGTTTTTTCTGCGCAGATGGTGTAATAACTAGTTCCATTAATTTAGCCTCCTAAGGATTTCTTACTATTATTTTCTCATAAATAAAATGATCAAGCAAAAATCTAATATCTTTTGCTTATTTTAAAAAGGTAAAGGGATGCATAAAACCTAGACTATATTTTTCTTTTTTGTATTGTTTCCAAGGCGTATCTCTTTTAGCAGAATAGTGATCAATAATGACAGCGAGTACGCAACAGAGAGGAGCGTATTCTTCTTTTTCAATCGTTAGTGCATAAAAGTCTCCTTGAAAAGAATAGTTCTTTTCAAGACGCATGATGACTCCAGAGGCACTTCTGACAACATATTTTTGCTCAACGAAATCACCAGTAATAATCCAATTCAGCTGGCTAACGACATAATAAGGTTTTTTCAGTCCTTGAATTCCTGGGATTTTTTTAACAGTAGCTTTTTTCTGATCCTCTATATAAAAATCGAATTTTGGAAATAGAGACAGCAAAGTTTGTTTTGCCTCTACCAGCCGGTCACCACTCATAGAATATAGAGAGAGTGCATCTTTTGCACGACCCCATTTTCCTACAATTAAATAGGTGTTTTGTCCAGACGCAGATTTGACGATCATACGATTCTGCATAGACATGTAAGCATGATTAATGAATAGACGAATCATTTTCTTTCACCTCTGTGTTCGTTTGGCTTTTACTACTAGTGATTACTCACATTATACCACCGATATCATAAAAATCGAATAGGCTAAAAATAAGGAATGTTTTCAAAGGTCAGTCTTTCTTTACAAAAAAACCACAATCATAAGATTGTGGTTTTTATGAGTTTACAGGTTCTTTTGAGTGAGTACAGCTGCTAGCTGATTAACAGCTTGCACGACCGCATTCAGTTTCGCTTCCATACGATGCAGTAGAAATAAAGAGATGAAAATTGGAAATCCAACATTTTCTATCATTTCTATGATCGTAATGAAGATATCTGCTCTTGGTTCCATTGGTTCGTCCTTTCCACTATCCCTTACCTACAATAACGTTTTGAAAGGATAATCTGTAACCTTTGATTGTAGTTTGAATAAAAAAAGCGACGCTTTCCTAAGAAAGAGTCGCTAAAGTTTTTAATGAGATTAAATTCCTTTTTGCTGATCGAGTCTGTATCCACTGTGGAAAACAGAACCAACAAATTGATTGTATTCAAATCCATTTTTGATGGCGGCAGTTACAAAGTCTTTAGCTTTAAGAACAGCTTCTTTAGGCTCAAGACCTTGTGCAAGACCTGAAGTGATGGCGGCAGCAAATGTACAACCTGCACCATGGTTTGTCGCTTTTTCTACTTTATCCGCTTCTAATACTAAAAAGTCAGATCCATCATAGAAGATATCGATTGCTTTATCGCCATCTAGTGCTTTCCCGCCTTTAACGACGACATACTGAGCACCTTTTTGGTGGATCAGTTCAGCAGCCTTTTTCATATCATCTAACGTTTTAAGCGTGCCTAAGCCTGATAGTTGGCCAGCTTCAAATAAATTAGGTGTAACGATTGTCGCAAGTGGTACAAGTAAGTCTCTTAAGGCTTCTGCATTTTCTGGATTCAGTACTTCTGTTTCTCCTTTACAGACCATAACTGGATCAACGACTAAATTTTCAAGATTCTTTTCTTTGATGGTTTCTGCAATCACTTTGATTACAGGGACGTTTGGAAGCATACCTGTTTTCAAAGCATCTATTTTCGGTCCGGCTGTTGCAGTAACGAGTTGAGTTCTGACAATTTCAGCATCAATAGGGGTTACGCCATGGCTCCAATTATTTTCAGGATCCATTGTAGCGATAACAGTTAAGGCAGCAATACCATAGGTTCCGTACTCTGCAAAAGTTTTTAAGTCAGCACCAATACCAGCACCGCCGCTAGCATCGTTACCTGCGATCGTTAATGTAATCTTAGGTTGAGTCAATTTGATTTCCTCCAGTGAACAGATAAGATTAAAACTCTTTATTCTTTTCATTTTATCATATGTCACAAAAAAAGAAACTACTAAGCACATAATTGGAAACAGGCTTTTTGAATAAAATTTAGAAAAAAAGCTTACAGAACAAAGGAACTGTTCAGTAAGCCATTTACATTATTCTTTATAGATTTTTCCACTTAAAACTCTTGATATCGCTTCGGCGACTCCATTTTGAGAGTTGCTAGATGTTGAATAGTTAGCCGATTCTTTGGCTTCCGATACCGCGTTTGCAACGGCAGTACCATATTTAGCCCATTCTAGCATAGATAAGTCGTTGATATTATCTCCAATTGTCATGACCTCGTCAGCTTTAATACCCAGTTTTTTGGCATATTGCGCAACGGCGATTCCTTTTTGAGCAGACTCATGGTTAATTTCAATATTCTTTTTGCTAGAAGCCGTGATAGCTAGTTTTGGAACTTCATTCATTAATTGTTCTTTTAAGGGGTCAAGTATAGATGCGCCTTCTTCTGTATGAGCGGATAGTTTTAAAATCACAATGCTGTCATCTTCTAGAACTGTGTCAAAACTTTCCACAAACTTCACATTATTTTCTTCGGCGTGACTAATTGCATTTTGCATCGCTTCTTCATAAGTAATATCCGGATTCAAATCAGCAAGCATAGAAGCAATTGTATCCAGTCTTTTTTCTTGATTATTAGAATAGATCCCCTCGTTGGTCATCAATTCTTCATGAAGGTCAGGATATTGAGACAAAATACTTCTGATTTTTTTGACAGTACTTTTTTCAAGGCCTTTGTTGTATAGATTATTTCCTTCTACATCGAAAAGTTGAGCACCATTCAAGGCAATAATTGGGCATTCGATGTTATGTGTTTCTAAAGGACGAGCAGCCATAGGATAGTCACGCCCAGTAGCGATGACGAAATGAATTCCTTGTGATTGTGCTCGTTTAATAGCTTGAGCATTTGACAGTGAAACATCGATATGGTCGTTTAATAAGGTTCCGTCCATATCTGAAGCGATCAGTTTAATCATAATAGTTTTCCTCCAATAGTATATTCCTCTCTAAGTCTAACAGATTGGTGTAAAAAATAAATAGATTTACAGTGTTTACTTAGAAAAGATCCTGTAAGGTTTGTTACAATCAAAATAGAGAATTTATGATATTCTAGTAAAAAGGAGTGGTTCTATTGCCTATACCGGTAAAGAATGACTGGAAACCCATCTTAGAAAAAGTAGAAAAAACTGAAACCTATCAGCAACTTAGAGAATTTCTAGTTGAAGAGTACAATACAGAAACGATTTATCCGAAAAAAGAAGCAATCTGGCAAGCCTTTGAATGGACGCCTTATCATCAAGTTAAAGCAGTCATTCTTGGACAAGACCCTTACCACGGTGCGCATCAAGCACATGGGTTAGCCTTTTCTGTTCAGCCTCAAGTCAAGTTACCACCATCTTTGAGAAATATTTACAAAGAGTTACAGAGCGATCTAGGCATTGAACCTGTGACGCATGGCTATCTTGAAAGCTGGGCTAAGCAAGGAGTACTACTTTTAAATACCGTTTTAACTGTTCGAGCAAAAGAGGCGCATTCTCACAAAAATAAAGGATGGGAAATGTTAACAGACGAAGTTATCAAATCTCTGAATGAAAGAGAAGAGCCAATTGTTTTTATCTTATGGGGGTCGCCGGCGCAAAAAAAAAGAACGCTTATTGATGAAAGTAAGCATTATGTGTTAACAGCTGTGCACCCAAGCCCATTGGCTGCATATAGAGGATTCTTTGGGTCAAAGCCTTTTTCAAAAACGAACGAACTTTTGATTGAGAGTGGACAATCACCAATAGACTGGAAACTTCCAGAGAACCCTACGATGAAATAAGACATTTTCTGTAAAAAAATGAGAATAAGTGTTATGATAAAAAGCGTAAAAACAAACTTTGGAGGGAATTAGTAGTGGAATTATTTGAAAGTTTGAAAGAGAAGATCCAAGGAAGACAATTGAAGATCGTCTTTCCAGAAGCGAATGACGAACGTATCTTAGGAGCAGCTGTTCGTTTGCAGTCAGAAAAGATTTTGAACCCAGTCTTGTTAGGAAACAAGGAAGAAGTAGCAAAATCAGCTAAAGATCACGGATTCGATTTAGGTACTATCGAAATCATCGACCCTCACAATTATGAAAAATACGATGAAATGGTTGCTGCGTTCGTTGAACGTCGTAAAGGCAAAGCAACAGAAGAACAAGCACGCGAACAGTTGAGAAATGTAAACTACTTTGGAACAATGCTCGTCTATATGGATCTAGCAGATGGTCTTGTTAGTGGAGCAATCCATTCGACAGGAGACACTGTTCGTCCAGCACTTCAAATTATCAAAACACGTCCTGGTGTGAGCCGTACTTCGGGTGCGTTCATTATGTTACGTGGTAGAGAACAAGAAAAATACTTGTTTGCAGATTGCGCAATCAATCCAAATCCTGACGAGCAAGTACTCGCTGAAATCGCAGTTGAAAGTGCTCGTACAGCTAAAATGTTCGACATCGAACCAAAAGTTGCAATGTTAAGCTTTTCTTCTAAGGGTTCAGCGAATGCACCGGAAGTAGAAAAAGTTCAAAGAGCAACGAAACTTGCACAAGAAATGGCACCGGAATTTGAAATTGATGGTGAATTACAATTTGATTCTGCGTTCGTACCAGCTGTAGCGCAACAAAAAGCACCTGGGTCTAAAGTTGCTGGAGAAGCGACTGTATTCGTCTTCCCAGAATTACAATCAGGAAATATTGGTTACAAAATGGCACAACGTTTAGGTGGATTTGAAGCCGTTGGACCAATCTTACAAGGTTTGAACAAACCTGTTTCCGATTTATCTCGTGGATGTGTTGAAGAAGATGTCTACAAGACAGCCATCATCACTGCCAACCAATCTATTATGGGTTAATTGAAAAAATATGATGAAATAAGCATATGAGATCTTCTTCCTTTACTATTTTTAGTAAAAGGAAGAAGATTTTTTTGCATGATTTAATCAATGTTCTATATGCTTAAGTGAATTATTTCACTTATCATTAATAAGTGTTCCTGTTAGAATCTTTAAATCATGAATGTTATAATATAAAAGGTGAGAGTAAGCCTTTTCAATAAACCGCAGAGGAGAATGCAAATATGGCTAAGTATATTTTATCAATTGATCAGGGAACGACAAGTACGCGAGCAATTATCTTTGACGAAAAAGGGGATCCAACATGGAGTTCTCAAAAAGAAATTGAACAGTATTTTCCAGAACCGGGTTGGGTAGAGCATGATGCAAATGAAATCTGGCTAAAAACTTTACAGGTGATTGCAAATGTCATGATTGAATCCGGTCTTGAACCGGAAGATCTGGACAGTATCGGAATTACAAATCAGCGCGAAACAACCGTTGTATGGGATAAAGAAACTGGAAGACCTATTTATCATGCTGTTGTGTGGCAGTCCAAGCAAACTTCTGGAATTGCCGATCAACTGATCAATGATGGTCATAAAGAAAGTGTTCATAAGAAGACCGGTTTAATCATTGACTCTTACTTCTCTGCAACTAAAGTTAAATGGATACTCGATAAAGTAGAAGGATCAAGAGAACGTGCTGAAAATGGTGAGCTTTTATTTGGGACAATCGATACTTGGTTGTTATGGAAATTGACAGGTGGAGAAGTTCACGCGACGGATTACTCGAATGCAAGCCGTACGATGTTGTATAATATATACGACTTGGAATGGGATAAAGACATCCTTGAGTTACTGGATATTCCAGAATCTATGTTACCAGAAGTGTTACCTTCATCAGGTATTTTCGGTGAAACAATGGAAGCCGTATTCCATGGTACAAAGGTTCCAGTTGCGGGTATTGCGGGTGACCAACAAGCGGCATTATTCGGCCAAACGGCTTTCGATAAAGGTATGGTTAAGAACACTTACGGTACTGGAGCCTTCATTATCATGAACACAGGTAAAGAACCGATTCAATCGAGCAACGGACTTTTAACCACTTTAGCTTATGGACTAAACGGCGAAGTTCACTATGCTCTGGAAGGCTCAATATTTGTTGCCGGTTCTGCACTTCAATGGTTGCGTGATGGTATGGATATGTTTAGAGAATCGCCTGAGTCAGAAGAAATTGCTAAAAAAGTCGATACGACTGATGGCGTCTATGTTGTGCCTGCCTTTACAGGTCTAGGTGCTCCTTACTGGGATCAAGAGGTTAGAGGTTCTGTATTTGGATTGACTAGAGGAACAATGAAGAGTCACTTTGTACGGGCAACTCTTGAGTCACTTGCCTATCAAACCAGAGACGTTGTGGATGCAATGAATGAAGATGCAGGTCTGAAAACAGAAACCATGCGAGTTGATGGTGGCGCCAGCATGAACGATTTCTTGATGCAATTCCAGTCAGATATTTCAGATGTGAAAATCGAGCGTTCTAAAGTCATGGAAACAACCGCTTTAGGTGCCGCTTACCTTGCAGGTCTTGCAACTGGATTCTTCAAAGATCAAGAAGAGATCAAAGCAAAATGGGAAAAAGCGAGTTCATTTGAACCAAAAATGGATGAAGAAAAAAGAGAAGATTTATATGCGGGTTGGCAAGCTGCTGTAACGGCTGCCCAAACATTTAAATTCAAACCGAAAAAAATCAACCAAGAAGATTAACTTATACAAGGAAGGGCTGAGTGCAGTATGACTTTTTCGGCTCAAACGCGAAAAGATAATATTGACAAACTGAAACAAACAAAACTAGATTTATTGATTATTGGTGGAGGCATTACTGGTGCTGGACTTGCGCTTCAAGCAGGAGCAAGAGAAATGAAAGCGGGTCTAGTTGAAATGCAGGATTTTGCGGCTGGAACATCTAGTCGCTCAACGAAGCTGGTTCATGGGGGACTGCGTTACTTGAAGCAGTTCGATGTTGAACTAGTCTCAGACGTAGCGCAAGAACGTGCTGTTATTGGCAAAAACGTCCCTCATGTTGTACAACCAAGTTATATGCTCATGCCAGTCTATGATGAGCCAGGAGCTTCATTCAACGAATTTTCTGCAGAGGTCGTATTACATTTATACGATTACCTTGCACATGTGGAAGATGAATGGGCACACTACATGGTCGAAAAAGAAGCGGTTATAGAAGAAGAGTCAGGTCTAAGAACAGAAGGATTGCTTGGTGGAGGCTACTATCTCGACTATACAAACGATGACTCGAGATTAACGACCGAAATCATTAAAAAGGCGCATGACTTAGGAACTTTGATTACCAACTACGTTAAAGCTATTGATTTTATTTATGATGATGCAGATAAAATCGTTGGAATCAAAGCTGAAGATACCTTAAATGGAGAAGTATTTGAAATTCACGCTTCTGTTGTCGTTAATGCAGCTGGTCCGTGGTCAGATGAAGTACGTAAGCATTCTAAATTCGATACAAAGAAAAAACTATTCCCGACAAAAGGTGTTCACTTTGTTGTTGATCACAGCAGACTTCCAGTAGGACGGACTATTTATGCAGATACGGGAATGAACGACAACCGTATGATGTTCTTTGTTCCTCGTAGTGGAAAAACATACTTTGGGACAACAGATACACCATTTGAAGGGGAGTATCAAGAGCCAGATATCACTCAAGAAGATATTGATTATCTTCTGGAAGCAGTGAACTACCGTTTTCCAGATGCCAATATTACACTAGATGATATAGAATCAAGCTGGGCAGGTTTGAGACCACTGATACAAGATGAAGATAACTCAGATCCTTCAGGTATATCAAGAGGACACGATGTCTTTGTTTCGGAAGGTGGACTCGTAACCGTTGCAGGTGGGAAGCTTACAGACTACAGAAGAATGGCAAACGATACGTTTGAAACGATTGATAAAGAGTTTCAACAGTTAAATCAGTCATTCAAGCAAGTGGATACAGCGGATATCCGTCTATCTGGTGGAGATCTACCAGATGGTATGTCCTTCAGCGATTATGCAGATCAGCAGACATCAAAAGGGATGGAAATCGGACTGAAAGAAGATGAGGCAAGAGCTTTAGTAAATTGGTACGGAACAAATGTAGAAATTGTCTACGGATTGAAAGATCAAGTTACAGATAGCGAACTACCACTAAAAGATGCACTTCAGTTAGAATACGCAATTCAATACGAAATGACTCTATTACCAGAGGACTTTTTATCACGTCGTACGGAAACATTGTTGTTTGATGTTCCTCGTATAAAAGAATTGAAGCAGCCTTTAGTAGATCATTTTGCTAAGCAGTTCAATTGGACGGATGAAGAAAAACACAAACGTGCTGGAGAAATTGACCAGCGTGTATCAGAAACAACTTTAAGTCAATTTAGATAAAGTGAGATAACAAAAGGAGGAAGGGAAGAGACAATCTTTCCTTTCTCACTTATTGTTAGATTGATTTTTTAGAGTTTCAGAATCAAAAATACACTTTACTCTATGTATGATTTAGTACATAATATTTACTTGAGATAAGTGTATGGGTTATTTCAAATGAATCAGGCATTTATTCAGATAGATTATTCAAAAAACGAGAGGGGAAATGATTTTGGACACAACTTTATGGCAACAATTGATTGGAGAATTTTTAGGGACAATGGTCCTTGTTCTTTTAGGAGACGGTGTTGTAGCGGGTAACGTTTTGAAAAAAACAAAATCCACTGATACTGGTTGGTTATTGATTACACTTGGATGGGGGCTTGCGGTAACAATAGCTGTATATTCTGTAGGCTGGTTATCGCCTGCACACCTTAATCCAGCCGTAACGGTTGGAATGGCAATCACTGGTAATGTGGGATGGGGCGTGGTCGTACCTTATATTATTGCTCAAGTAGCAGGAGGTTTCGCTGGAGCAACATTAGTATGGATTCATTACATGCCACACTTTGGAGCTACAGATGATCAAGAAGCTATTTTAGCTGTATTCTCTACAGGTCCTGCTATCCGCCGTAGTGCGTATAACTTGGTTTCTGAAGCCATTGCAACAGCTGTATTGGTTTACGGATTGCTTGCCTTTACTCAAGGAGAGTTTACAGATGGTTTAAATCCTGTTGTTGTCGGTTTCTTGATCGCTTCAATCGGTATCTCTCTAGGAGGAACGACTGGATATGCAATCAACCCAGCGCGTGACTTAGGACCAAGAATCGCTCACCAAATTCTTCCAATCGAAAACAAGGGAACTTCTGACTGGGGTTATTCGTGGATTCCAATCGTTGGACCATTTATCGGTGGTGTTGTTGGTGCCCTACTGTTTGTACTCGTTACAAATTAAACCTTAGAATATAAAGTTTGAAGAGCAATGAACCGTGTTCATAACGGATCATTGCTCTTTTTTGTAGGAATATTTCAAAATCAAAAAATAAGTAATGTGTTTGAATATAATGTGTAATAAAATAGTTGAAATACTTTTTTTATTTAAAAATTCTAATAAAGTGGAGAGTGAGATATGAACATTAAAAAAGTGAACTTAGGCCTTGTTCCTAAGCTACTTCTAGCAATTCTATTAGGCGTCATCGTTGGACAATTATCTTTTATTCCTACAGTGTTAATGAGAATTCCAGTAACCTTTTCTAATTTATTTAGTAGTCTATTAGCATTCATTATTCCATTGATGATTATTGGATTCATCGTTAAAGGCATATCAGATTTAACAGAAGGCGCTGGAAAACTACTGGGATTAGCTACAGTAATTTCATACGGCTCAACGATTCTTGGGGGACTCGTTGCGTATTTCGTAGCCTCTGCAGTTTTCCCGTTATTTATAAGCGCTCAAGGTCAAACAGATGTGCAAGAAGCAGGAGCAGGATTGACTACGCTTTTTGAAATTCCATTGAAACCGATGTTAGACGTGACAGCTGCGATCGCTTTTTCTTTTATTATGGGTATGAGTATTTCATGGTTAAAGTCCCAGAAAAAAGGCGAGACCTTGTATCACGTATTCGATGAATTCAATTTAATTATCGTAAAGGTATTGAACACAGCCATTATCCCATTATTACCGTTCTTTATCTTCGGAAATTTCGTTAGTTTAAGTTACTCCGGAGAAGTATTTGAAATTCTATCGATCTTTTGGAGAGTCTTTCTAATTGTTATTGTACTTCACTTAACTTTGATTGCACTTTGGTTTACGGTAGCAGGTCTATATCGCAGAAAGAATCCAATAAAACTTTTGAAAAATCAAATTCCTGGATACTTTACGGCTATAGGGACACAATCTTCCGCAGCAACAATCCCAATCAATATAGAATGTGCGCGAAAGAATGGTGTATCTAGAAAAATTCGAGAATTCATGATTCCACTTTGCGCAACGATTCATTTACTGGGGAGTATGGTCACAATCGTTTCATGTGTGTATGCGGTACTGACACTTTACGGTATGCCAGTCAATTTAGGAATGATGACAAGCTTTATCGCTACATTGGGTATCGCTATGGTTGCAGCACCGGGCGCACCAGGTGGTGCAATCATGTCAGCATTACCGTTCTTAACGATTGTGGGAATTGATCCTACAGGAATACTGGGCAATTTGTTGATCACACTTTATCTGACTCAAGACAGCTTTGGAACAGCAGCGAATGTATCTTGTGATAATGCCATCACACTGGTCGTTGAAAAACTGTACTTTAAGTATATTGCGAAGGAAGAAAAAAGTGAGTTTATTGAAGAAGGATAAGTAAGAGGCGACAAGCTGGATAACGGATGGAAAAGTCCGCTTATTCAGCTTTTTATCTGAATTAAACGATAGGTTAGGAAAATGGGCTTAACGGAACAAGAAATTGTGCTAAAATAATGAAATACGAATAAGTTCAAAGGAGATTATATCTTGAAAAACTGGCAGCATCGCGTGCAATATTATGAAACAGATCAAATGGGTATCGTACATCACTCTAATTCTATTCGCTGGTTTGAAGAAGCGAGGACTTGGATGCTAGACGAAATGAACTTTCCATATAAAGAAATGGAAGCTAAAGGAATACTGATCCCTGTATTAGAAGCTTCCGCAAAATACGTTAGTATGGTGAAATTTGGAGAAACAGTTGAAATTTCTACAAATATTGTGCAATTCACAGGAGTCAAGATGATCCTTGAATACGAAATCAGAGATTCCATCACAAAGGAAATTAGAACAAAAGGACAGACAAAACATGCTTTCTTGGACAAAGAAACGTACCGACCATTATCACTTAAGAGAAATCACAAAGAACTGTACGAATTGTTCAAGGATTCTTTGGAAAAATAAATAGTAGAAAGTAGGAACTATATGGATTTAATTTTACTTGTAGGTCCTCAAGCCGTCGGAAAAATGACCGTAGGAAAAGCTTTGGAAAAGAAAATAGATGCTAAGCTTTTATTCAATCATGAAACGCTAGATATTTTTGCGAGGTTTTTAGGATATACCAAAAAAACATTCGAGTTGTCCGACTGGATGCGCAAGCAATTGTTTAAGGCATTCGTAGAAAATACAAAAACCAATCAAACACAAGGTATCATATTCACCGTACTTGTTGGTTTTGATGTAGCAGAAGACTTGGAGTTTCTACAGGAAATTTCCGATATATTTTTGAAGTGTGATGGAAAAGTGTACTTAGTGGAATTGGAAGCGGCACTTGAAGAAAGACTTGATAGAAATAAAACGGAACTTAGACTACAAGAAAAGCCCTCCAAAAGAGATCTTGTTTTTTCTGAAAACGAGTTACGTACCAGTATGGAAAAGCATCGACTAAATTCATTTGAAGGTGAAGTAGAAGAAAAACTTGAAGGTGTCCGTTATTTGAGAATCAACAATACCAAACTATCTCCAGAAGTTGTAGCGGAGAAGATTCAGGAATGGATAACACAAGAAAAACGATAAAAAATAAGCCCTCTGACTATCAGAGGGCTTATTTTCTAGTTATTCTTTGATTTTTAATTCATCTAACTGGGCAACAATTGCATCTTCTCCGACATCAGCTTGAATCAATGACGCAGCTGTGTAGGCACTTTCGATAAAGGCCGTATCGAATAGTCTGACTTCTTTATCAGAAGATTCCATCGCCATTTCAAGGTTCATCTTGGCACTACCCAAATCGTAGAATGCCCAAACTTTGTCTTCTTCAAATGAATCCATCGCTTCTTGAATACGAGCGTAGTCCGTTCCGACTTCCCCATCATTTCCACCGACTGCTTTGATCGTCACATGTTGAGCGACTTGGTCAAGCAGTGTAGATAAACCCGTTGCGATTTCATTGACGTGTGAAACGACTAACATACCGATTTCTTTACCCATTTACAACACCCGCTTCCAATAGAGTTTCGAACAGATAAGCACTAGATTGAGCGCCGGCGTCTAAGTGACCAACAGAGCGATCACCAAGATAAGAAGCTCTACCTTTAGTGGCTTTCATATCTTTTGTTTTCTGTAGACTTTCTTGGATTACCTCTGAAGTCAAAGTGTTTCCTTTTATAGCCTCAAGAACTGGTGCCCATTCATCGATCATGGTTTTTTCACCAGATTCAGCTTTACCACGTTTTTGAATCCCTTCAAGACCTGCTTCAATGAGTTCTGCGAGGTCATCAGAGTCTTTTGCAACTTTCGCCATAGAGATGAAGGCAGATCCATATAAGGGTCCTGAAGCTCCACCAACTTTACTGACTAATGTCATTCCAACGTCTTTGAAAAAATCAGATAAATTATCGTACTCAGAACCATCTATTTTTTCTTTAACAGCAGTAACGCCACGGACCATATTACTACCATGATCACCGTCACCAATATCAGAATCTAGTTTATTTAAGGTTTCTTTGTTTTCTGTTACTTCTTTTGCAAATAATTCAATCCATTTTTTTAGTGTAGTTAATTCAACCATGTTTTTCTTCCTTTCTTATGTTTGATCTTACCAGCCAATAACATTTACAGGAGCATTTAGATATTCTACCCACTTAGGATCTTCTAACTTCAATACTGTAAGAGAAACACCTTCCATATCAATTGCTGTCATATAGTCTCCAACCTTACGGAACTCTAGGTTCAAGCTTTCTTGATCCACAAGCAACTGTTTCACATCATTCATAAATACAAATTGTTCCATTAATGGTGTTGCGCCCATACCGTTCACTAAAACAGCATATGAGTCTCCAGAAGACCAATCGCATGTTTTTTTCAGTTGCGTCACCAGTTCTTTTGCTAATTCTTTAGAAGGTTGTAGTTTTTCACGACGGTAACCAGGTTCTCCGTGTATACCGATCCCAAATTCGATTTCATCAGCTGCTAATTCAAAACCAGGGTTTCCGACTTCTGGATTTGTAGCTGGATTTAATGCCAGTCCAATCGAAGCAATATTTGGAACGACTTTGTCAGCTAGCTCTTTGATTTCTTTCAAAGACATGCCTTGTTCAGCAGCAGCTCCTAGAATTTTATGCACAAGGACAGTTCCGGCTACGCCACGTTTACCAGCTGTGAAGGTACTATCTTCTACTGCGATATCGTCATCTACAACAACTGATTCTACTTCAATGTCTTCTAACTCAGCTAAATCTTTCGCCATGTCGAAGTTCATAACATCACCAGTATAGTTTTTAATAACTAAAAAGACGCCTTCGCCTTCGTCAGCAGCTTTAATACCTTCTAATACTTGATCTGGTGTAGGAGATGTAAAGACTTGTCCAGCCACTGCTGAAGATAGCATACCTTGTCCTACGAAACCAGCATGAGCAGGTTCGTGACCGCTACCGCCACCACTGACGAGGCCAACTTTACCTTTTTTTTCATGTTTCCGATGGACGACCATCGTTTCTGGAATCCGTTCTACAATCGAATCATACGCAAAGACTAAACCATTTAGCATTTCATCTACTATCTGATCTGGATTATTGATGATTTTCTTCATTGTCATTTTTTACTTCCTCCTTCTTCATGATCATTTTCATTGTAATTCATTTATACTATAAGTTCTAATAATAAGGTGTTATAAAAAGGAATTTGTTATACTATTAATGGAAAGATCATCAAATAAAAGGATTTACCAACTATTTAAAGGAGCATACAAGTGAAGACATTAGTCATTATTTCACATCCAGAATTAGATGAATCGAGTAGTCAGCAGTTTCTGGTTCAATCATTTCCAGAGTCAGAAAACGTTACGTTACATCATCTAGAAAAAACTTATCCAGACGGCAAAATCGATAAACAAAGAGAACAAGCCTTATTAAAAGAACATGACAGAATCTTATTTCAATTCCCCTTTTACTGGTACTCTTCACCGCCACTGCTGAAACACTGGCAGGATGAAGTGTTAGAAGAACACTTTGCATTTGGTCACAGAGGATATCAGTTAAAAGGAAAAGAATTTGGTTTAGTACTGGTTATCGGTGTAGGAGAAAAAGAATATCAAACAGGTGGGCAAGAAGGGTTCAGCATCAGTGAATTGACCAAGCCTTATCAAGCGGTTGCTAGAAAAACCGGCATGAACTATTTGAAGCCGCTAGAGATTTTCCAGTTTCCCTATATGACAGAAGATGAAAAAATGAAACTCTTGATCAGGTATCAGCAATGGTTGACGATTGACCGACCGGATTCTTTGCGCTCAAGGGAAGAATGGATGATTCAGGAACTGGAAACCATTGATCACCAGACACTTGACGCTGACGACAGTTCTTTTGTAGTCGAGAAAGCAATCGAATTATTAGAAGATAATCGAATGGAATTAGATGAGCTTACGATGCATATCGACCAAACGCATCAGTAAAAGGTGGATAAGAAAACGTAAAGGAGACTGAATGCATGGAAGAACAAGAATGGCTACTGGACAAATTAACGGACTTATTCAAAAGTAGCAGAGATTACAAGCAGAAAGCACTCATTCAAGCGACCATCGAGACAATAGAAGAACAAGAAAAACGAAAAACACAATTACAGGGAGAACTTGATGGAACGTTGTGGAGCCCTGGAAACTGGAATGGGTAATAATCGTAAAAACAGTACAGAAAACACTAAGTATTAGTTAAGATGATCCGAAAAATCAGTCTTAGGTCCGTATGAAAGGGAGATTTCTTTTGGTAAGATGGAATCAGAAAACAAAAGAAAGGAAAAAGAGATGAGAAAACTAGTGGGTTGTTTTATAGGTTTAGTCGGCTTTGGTGTAGTTGTTGGAGGACAAACTGTACATGCAGCAGAAGAAGAGAATACAATGCCGTCAATGGAAATCGAAGTTGAACTTCAAGAAGATGGCTCAGGTATTATAACAGAGCATAGAAAAATGAATATGGTTGAAGGAACAGAGTTATTCATCAATATGGAAAACTTGAATGATTCAGAAGTCAAAGACTTTTATGTGGAAGGATATACGTACAATCCAGATTGGGATTTTGATAATAGTCGTGAAGAAAAAGCAGGTACCTACGGAATGAGCACGGAAAATGGATTAGAACTCATTTGGGGAATCGGAGAATACGGCTTGAATGATTATGAATTAACCTATACAGTGACTGATTTAGTTCGTCAACTAGATGACGGACAAGCATTAAATTGGGATTTCAATACGTTTGGTGATATCCCGCCAGAAGCAGTCAGTATAACGATTGATGGGCCAATTGAATTCAACCAAGAGAACACATTGATTTGGGGATTTGGTTACGATGGAATTGTGGAATTAGATAACGGACAACTGGTTTCTTCCGCTAGAACGGGATTGGATTCAAATGATTCACTGGTCATTTTAATGCAGTTCCCTGAATCTCCATTCGCAGCAGGATTGTCATTAGATCAGACGTTAGAAGAGCAACTGGAACGTTCACAAGATGGTGCAACGTATAATGAAGCTGAAAGTATGAGTACAGGTGCTATAATTGCCTTAATTAGTTTTGTAGTCGGGATACCTGTTGCTTTGGCTGGGCTTTTTATTAATCTGGAGTCACGTAAGAAACAAGCAGGTAAAATGGTCACAGGATATGCACGTAGAGTCCAGAACAAAAACGAAACCTATGGAGATATTCCATATCAAGACGGGGATATCTTTGATGTAGCCTATTTCTTAAATGAACTTCAACAGGGGACTTTTGAAGATTACTTTTTTGCGTATCTCTTGAAATGGTCAAAAGAAGAAAAAATCAGGATTCATACTCAAGAGAAAGAGGGCTGGATCAACAAAGAAAAAACGGTTATAGAGTTGATAGAACAACATTCAGAAGGAATGGCTCCCTTTGAAAGAAGAGTATGGGGAATTTTGGAATCGGCATCAGATCTTAGTGGTAAGATCACAGAGGATGATATGAAGTACTGGGCCAAAAAGAATGCTAAACAATTAGGTAGTCTTGCAAGTGACATCAAGGAAGAGTCCAAGGAAATTCTGATCAAAAAAGGCTATCTGGAGACGGACTCCATTAGATTTATGGGAATGGAATCTAGCTTTATAAAAGCAAGTAGAGAAGGCGACCAACTGTTTGATCGAATCACTCAGTTTGGAAATCATTTAGATGATTTAGAATCGGATGATTCACTGGCCTACAGACAAACTTTACCTTGGGTAGACTTTATTATCTGGGCCACGCTGTATGGCAAAGGATCAGATATTGTAGAAAGCCTGGAAGAACTTTATCCAGAACAATTCCAGGAGTGGGTAGCACACTATCCTGTATTCTATGGTGGTTACCATAGAATGTATGGATTCTCTAACAGTATGTCATCAGGTATGCAAAGTGGTGGCTACAATGCTGCTGGAGGGGCTGGAGGCTCTACTTCTATCGGTGGCGGTGGCGGCGCTATGGGTGGAGGCGGAGGTGGTGCGAGATAATCGCATCCTCAGCCTATAGTATTATAAAAGGTTCGACGTGATTTATCATGCGTCGAATCTTTTTTATACTTTACTTTAATAATATTAAAGAATATAATAACTTTATTAAATAAAAAAATGAATGAAGGTTGAATTTTATTAAAGGAGTGAACGGTAATGGACATCATTCCACAATGGATCAGTAAGTTGGACGATGAAGATATCCAGTTTATTAGACGATTTCTGCTTGCATCAGGATCACTGAAACAAGTCGCAGCGGAATATAGTGTGACCTATCCGACAGTCAGATTAAGATTAGATCGATTGATTCAAAAAATCAAACTGAATGAAGAGCAGCAGGCAGATACTTACATTTCCACAATAAAACAACTGGCATTAGAAGATAAACTGGATTTCAATACAGCTAAGCTACTAATCTCAGAATACCGTAAAACAAAGGAGGAAAATGAACATGGGGCTTAATTCTATTGTGGCATTACTTTTATTAGCAGGAGGTATTTGGCTGCAGATTTTTTTATCGAAATCAGAGAAAAAATGGCCGGGACTAGTGATCCCTGTTATGTTTTTCATATGCTCGTTTTTACCTATTTTGTCTATGGGTGGCTATACTATAGAAGAATCGAGTGTAACTTACATAGATGACGAGGGGAATGAAGTAACCGAAGTATTCGAAAGTGAACCAATCTACGACGATACATCTACAGGAGAATACATAGTTATGGGTGTATTTGCTCTCTTTATTTTTAATGTTCCAACAGCGATATGTCTAGCCATCTATTATAGTGTGAGAGATAAAACAAAGAAATCTAATCAAGTTAATAAAACGAGGATTCAAGATTTATAAAGCATATAAAAGAGGAGTCAATTAAATGACAAATATTGTAGCAATAATGTTACCTAGTATTATCATGCTAGCAATAGTAAGCGGCACCGTCTTTCTACAAGTATATCTGTCCAAGATGGACAGTAAGTTTCCAGGACTGATCTTACCTTTCTTAAGTTTTTTATTCGCTTTAATGACTACTATAGGTATTGCTAGCTATTATTCTTTTACAACGTCCCACGAAGAAACAACTTCTATTGAAGTCATAGAAGTAAACGAGTACGATGATTCAGAGGAAACCTATGAGTTATCGGAAGATGAAACAGGGGTCATCTCATTCGAGGAAGAGGATGGAGAAATGGAATCAGGTGGGACAACAATATCTATAATATTAACCACGTTAACCATCTTCCTTCTTTCAAATATCCCGACACTGATCCTTATTGTAATTTATATCCTCACACGTAAACGAATGAATAAAGAGAAATATGTGAATCGAACAAGGATTCAAGATTTATAAAATAATATAAGGTGATTTAAAAGAAGCTACTGTATAGTTTTTAAAAATGTACAGTAGCTTCTTTACGTTCTAATTCCCACCACGTGATTCAAATGCTTATAGTAAGGAGTACTTTGAATAAAAAAAGTTAGTGGATACTGTTATAATTATAAAAAGTCTTTATATAATCCTACAGGAGGAAAATGAATATGAAAAAAGAAACTGACTACCCAACTTTATTTGTAGTAGGAGATTCCACAGCAGCAGTTAAAGAGGATCATGAAAAACCGATGACTGGTTGGGGAGAGTATATACATAATTTTTTGCTAGAAGAAGTAAACATCAGTAACCACGCGATTAATGGAAGAAGTACTAAATCATTTATTGACGAAGGTCGGTTGGATGTTATAGAAGCTGAATTGAAACCTGGAGATTTTTTATTGATTCAATTTGGACATAATGATCAAAAAAGAGAAGATCCTAAAAGATACGCTGCATACGACAAGGCGTACAAAGAAAATTTAGCCTATTTTGTGGAAGTTGCTAGAAAAAGAGATGCTTACCCTATACTCCTGACATCGGTTACGAGAAGAGTCTTTTTAGAAAACTATAAAATAGATCCACAATCGTTAGGAGAGTATCCAAAATCTGTTAGAGATGTTGCGAAGAAGTTGGAAGTGCCCTTGCTGGACGTCCATCAATCCTCAGTAGCCAATTTTCAACAAATGGGTAAAGAGGAATCAAAAGAATGCTTTTTACATCTAGATAAAAATCGCTATTCAAATTATCCTGATGGTTTAATAGATGATACTCATTTCAGTGAAAAAGGTGCCGAATTAGTAGCGAATCTAGTAGCTGAACAGTTAAAAGAGTCTATTAGTCCATTAAGAAAGTATCTAATTGACTAAAAGCAAGTATACATGTTGTACTATAAAGAGAAAAATTAAAGTAGTATATTATTCAATTTGAAATGATACTCGAATAAAAGAACGAACAAAAAGGCTGGTATGATATGAGAGAAAATAAGTACTTAGAATTATTAAATGAAAAATTCGAACATCCAGAAGCCATCTATACGGAATTGATCAACCTAGAAGCGATACAGAATCTCCCTAAAGGAACAGAACTTTACTTGTCAGACGTTCATGGTGCTGATCAAGCATTCGATCATATTCTCAGAACAGGTGCCGGAAATTTAAGAGAAAAAATCGGAAGCTTTTTTAGTGAAGACTGGACCGTAGAAAAAATGGACTGGTTCAACTTGTTTATCAGTTATCCCGAACAAGCATTAAAAAATAGCAAACACGCGCAACAACAGGATAAAGACTGGTATATGCAGATGATCAGAGATCTAATCGATTTCATGCAATTCTGTGCCGTTAAATATACGCGCTCCAAGCTCAGAAAAGCCTTACCGGAAGAATATAGTTATGTAATTGAAGAATTGCTTTACACGGATTTATCGCAAAATGAAAAGGATCTTTATTATAATAATATCCTTTACAGACTCATCAGCTTAGGACAAGCAGAAACCTTTATGATCAAGCTTTGCCAAGTGATTCAAAGACTGGTTATCGACCATTTGCATCTTGTCGGAGACATCTTTGACCGAGCGAGCGGAGAAAAAGTTGTCATGGAGAGACTGATGACACATCATTCTGTTGATATTCAATGGGGAAACCACGATATTCTCTGGATGGGTGCAATGTACGGATCTAAAGCGAACTTGATCACGATGCTTCGAATCGCTGCACGGTATGGCTATTTATTCGAATTAGAAAAGACCTATGGATTAAATCTCCGACCACTTTTCCTTTTCGCGGAAGAACAGTATGGAATTCACGAAAACTTCAAGCCAAAAGTTGTTGAACCAACCAATACGTTCCAGGAAGAAAGCGAAGAATTGTTAACGAAAGTGCATCAGGCGCTTGCCATCATTCAATTCAAACTTGAAGGACAAATCATCAAGCGAAGACCGGATTTTGATATGAATGATCGACTACTGCTAGACAAGATTGATTTGGATAAGGAAGCCATCACACTTGACGGTAAACAATATCCTTTGAATCAGTTTCCAGTGAATCAAATTCAAGAAAACGATCCTTATCAATTGACTCCAGAAGAAGAACATATTGTTCAAACCTTACTAGAGAGTTTTCAACAATCTGAAAAATTAGTCAGATATATGAAGTTTCTTCTAAAAAAAGGCAGTATGTATTTAGTCTATAATGGACAATTACTTTATCATGGCTGTATTCCTTTGACAGAGTCTGGAGAACTGGACTCATTTACTTTTGAAGGGGTGTCTTTGAAAGGGAAAGATATGCTCGATAAGTTTGAAGAGTATATTCGAACGGCTGCTTCTTCTAGACATGAAACAGAAGACTACGCTACAGATCTTTTATGGTATTCGTGGACTGGTAAAAAATCACCTTTGTATGGAAGGGACCGTATGACGACTTTTGAAAGATACTATATCGAGGATGAATCGGTTGCTCAGGAGAATCGTAACCCCTATTTCAAACTTCGAGATGATGAAAAGGTCATGACAGATATTTTAAATACATTTGACCTTGATTCAAGGGATGCAAAAGTGATTAATGGACATACACCTGTTAAAGCCAAAAAAGGAGAATTACCTGTCAAAGCAAATGGAAGACTTGTTGTGATTGATGGGGGGATGAGTGCGGCTTATCAGGAATCAACCGGTATCGCAGGGTATTCCTTGATCAACAATTCTTATGGATTTCAGATTGTAACGCACCAGCCATTCGAATCGGTTCAGGCGCTATTTGAAAAACAAAAAGACGAAACAAGTCTGAAGCATATTATTGATGGTAAACTTGAAAGAAAGCTCATTAAGGATACAACGATTGGAGAAAGCCTCCAAGAACAAATCGATGATCTTCAAAAATTGCTTTATTATCTAAAACGCAAATCTTCTAGTAGTGTATAAAGTAGTCAAGCATGTCTAATTGAAAAGGATGCCTTTAACCTACCTGATCATTAATATGATCAGATAGGTTAAAGGCTTTTTTAAGGAAATAGAAGATACTGTTTTTTTTTGTAAGTTAAACTGTTCAATTATAAACTTTTAAAAAATGAGAGCGTTTTATATACTTGGTTTGTAGATATCTATGAGTAAGCAAAATCGACTCTAAGAAGAGGGTGGAAAAAATAATGAGAGAAAAAATACTAGTTGATCTCTTATTGGACTGCAAGGAACCGATTAGTTTATCCGATATAGCAAAAACTCTGGGTTATTCTGAAAGTACCATTAGAAAGCTTATTAAAGAAACTATGATTACCAGTGAAAAACATGGATTTATTATTGAGTTACTAAAAGGAAAAGGCTACATCCTTTCAGTTCTAGACAAACAACTGTTTACAAAGTATCAAGACGAACTGGGCTGCGAGATTGACGTCTTGAATTCGGATCAACGTTTAGAGGCGATTTTGTTTCATATTCTTCAAGCAGATGGATATATCACGCTGGAAGAATTAGCTGAACGCATACTTGTAAGCCGTTCTACCGTTACTAAAGATTTAGTAGCTGTAAAGGAAAAACTAGCAGAATATCAGTTGGAACTTGTTAAGAGGCCACATTATGGTCTGAAGATACAAGGAAAAGAGTGGAATACGAGAAAAGCTTTTTCCAGATACGTTTTACACTCTAAGCTGTATTTAGAGCCCACTGCTCAATATAAGAATTTTCTGAAAAATTGCGAAACGGAAAAGTTAAGTGAGTTTTTAAGAAGTTTGATTGATCAAAAACAAATTTCAGTAAGTGAAGTTATATTCGAAAATCTGTATACTCACCTAAAAATCATTTTGTTTAGAGCGATGCAGAACAATTATATCAAGGAAGATCAAATTAAAATTAAACGTGTAGATGAAATTTTTGAAGAAACAGCTTTGGAACTAGCGGATTGGATAGAGAGAGAATTTGGATTGAAATTACCAAAAGCAGAAGTCGATTTTTTAGCGGCTCATTTCAGTGCCAAATCCAAAACAAAAGAAATCAAAGTCAGAAGTCAAGATCGGTTGTTTAAAGATTTAAAAGAAATATTAGACATACTCGATGAAGAATTTCTAACTAATTTTTCTAATGATCAAGAACTAATCTTAGGGCTTTCCTTGCATATATATCCTTTACTTGAAAGACTCTATTACAATTTACAGCTAGAAAATCCACTAGTAGATGAAATGAAGCTAAAGTACACGAACGTTCTGGTTGTCTCGTTTAGATTTGGTGAATTGATCGAAGAGAAGTACGGTTATACATTGACTCGTGATGAAATTGGTTATATTGCCCTCCATCTAGCAGCTCATTTTGAGGGAGAAAAGCAACTTCTTCTCGATAAAGTGAAGCGAATCGTTGTCATTTGTTCAACTGGTGGAGGGAGTGCACATCTCATTAGGCTTAAGTTGGAGAAATTATTCTCAAGTGCTCTGATCATGACGGTTTCAAACAGAAATATAGCAGCCTTTAAGGAAGAGCTCCCTGATTTATTTTTATCAACAATTCCTATGGAAAAAGAATTTCAAGGTGTTCCAATCATTCAGATAAAGAATTTTCTTGATGAGAGAGAGATCAAACATATAAAAGATTTAACAACACAGCAAATTTCTGCTAGAAAGATGAATTCAAGAGTTTTGGGATTAAGAGATTTGTTTACTGAACCATATTTCAATATACAAAAAAATAGACAATATTTAGAGATGATTAGAGAACAATCCGATAGAATGGTTCAAAATAAAATTGCTTCTGAAGATTTTACAGATTTGGTAATGGAAAGAGAGCGACGATTCTCGACAATATATGATAAGGGAATTGCTGGACCACATCCAATCAGTTTAGGAGCAAAGCATAACACAGTAGGGGTAACCATATTAGAAAAGCCTATCTACTGGCAGCAAAGAGAAGTCAGAATTATATTCTTAATTAATTTGAAAAAAGGACACTTATTCCTGCATAAAGAAATCAGTCGATTTCTAGCGTTATTGATGGATGACGAAAAACTAATTGCAAGAATGATTAGGGCACAGACATTTGAAGAATTTATAAAGATCATAGATGAAATAATAACGGAGGCTTAGTAATGAATAACGAGCAGGAAATTATGCAAATCATTGTTCACGGAGGAAATGCACGATCAAAGGCATTAATGGCAGTGAGAAGTAGTAGAGAACAGAATTTTGAACTAGCAGATACTCAATTAGCTGAAGCGAAAGAAGCAATGGGGATCGCCCATAAAGTACAGACAAAACTGATTCAAGCTGAAACAAGAGGGGAAAAAATAGAAATTAACTTATTGATGGTCCATGCACAAGATCATCTAATGAATGCAATGACAGTTGTAGAATTAGCAGTAGAAATGATAGCAGACAAAAAAGAGAGAGTGGGAAAATAAAATGACTAAAAGTATATTATTAGCGTGTTCAGGTGGGTATTCAACAAGTATGTTAGTAGAAAGAATGAAAAAAGTAGCAAGTGAAAAAGGAGTAGATGTAGTTATTGAAGCTACAGCTGAGAGTAGTATTGATACATTTGCAGATAGCATCGATGTCATTATGCTAGGGCCGCAAATGGCACATGCTGAGAGCGATTTGAAAGCGAAATATGATCTTCCGATAGCGACGATTGACATGATGGATTACGGCATGATGAATGGCGAAAAAGTTTTAAATACAGCATTAGAGTTAATTGAAGCAAACAAATAATTTGATTTCAAGGAGAAGAGATAATGAAAGATAGATCAGAAGCGTTTTTTACAAAAACTAGAGGTGTTACAGAAAAAATCTCAAGAAATAAATATTTACAAGCTGTTTCAGAATCCATGATGTCTATTCTAGGATTAATGATTTTTGGTTCAATCGTAGTTATTTTCCTTGCATTCCCCATTCCAAGTGTAGCTGAGTTTTTTAGTGAGGTTGGGTTGACGCCAATATTTTCAACAGTCAATACCTTCACCATTGGATCAATCTCGTTGTATCTTGTATTTTTGATTACGAGAAATCTAGTAAAGAAATTGCGAAAAGAAGATGGTGTTTCCGCAGGAATTATTGGTTTGCTTTTTTTCCTGATCTTAACACCATTAGGCTCCATCGTTGTCGAAGAATCTTCAACTACAGCGCTCCCAGTAACATGGATTGGAACTTCCGGTATGTTTACTGCTATTTTGGTTGGATTATTTGTAGGTAGAGGATATGCATTTATAAAAGACAAAAATTGGACAATTAAGATGCCAGAAGGTGTACCACCAATGGTTGCCCAAACATTTGAAGCGTTGATTCCTACATTCTTGCTAGGAACAATTGCAGGAGCGATTGCTTGGGGATTTAGTTCTACTGAATTAGGTACAATCCATCAAATGATTTTTCAATTCATCCAAACACCACTTCAAAGTGTGGGGAGTTCAATTTGGGCTGTAGCAGCTATTATTGCGTTCCAGCAATTACTCTGGTTCCTAGGTATGCATGGAACAAATATTATTGCGCCAGTGGTTACTCCCTTATGGTTATCTTTGAATCTTCAAAATCTTGAAGCATTTGAAGCGGGGCAACCTTTACCACATATTGTTACGGCTTCGTTTGTCAATATTATCTGCTGGGGAGGTTCGGCATTTGGTTTGGCACTACTAATGAATTTTGCGAAAAGTAAGCGCTACAAAGAAATGGGTAGGTTATCAATTGTCCCCGCTTCGTTTGGTATTACAGAACCCATCATTTTTGGGACACCTTTAGTCTTAAACTTCAAAATGGCTGTTCCTTTTATAACAAATAATAGTATTTCGCTACTGATTGCTTATTTTGTTACTAACATTGGCTTAGTTGAGAGAGTCATCGGAGCACAAGCAATTTTTGGTCTCCCTCTAGGATTCCACGCGTCTGTTGGCGGTCATTGGACCATCATTATTATGCAAATTTTAATTCATACTGTCTTATCACCTATTCTATGGTACCCATGGTTCAAAAGAATTGATAACGAAGCTTATGCGTTAGAAACTAAAAACTAATAAGATTTAATGGAGGAATTGTATGCTATTTCCAATTCAAACGACAACAAGAACATTGATCGATCTTTCAGGAACCTGGAATTTCTTACTTCCTGAAAAAGGGCAAGTAGTGGATCCAAATAAAAAATTACCGAATAGTATCACCATGGCTGTGCCGGCATCATTCAATGATCAGATCACAGAATCAAAACTAAGAGATTATGCTGGAGATATCTGGTACGAAAAAAATCTGTTGATTCCTCAAACACTTGAAGGTCAGCGCTTGGTTTTGCGTTTTGGATCGGTATCCCATACTGCTAAAGTTTATTTCAACGGAAAACTGATTGTAGAACATATTGGAGGTTTTACTCCATTTGAAGTTGAATTAGACCAATCTCTAATGCAAGAAAACAATGATCTCAAAGTGTGTGTTTCCAGTATTCTAGATTCTTCAACCTTACCGAATGCGGTTCACATAAAAAATGATGAAGAAGAGAAAGTATTGCCTCTATTCGACTTCTTCAACTACAGCGGAATTCATCGTCCAGTGAAGTTGTATTCTACACCGCACACTTATGTAAAAGACATTGTAGTGAAATATAATGTAGAAGGAAAAACAACGACAATTGAACCGGATGTTTCAGTTATCGGTAACTATGAAGAACTTGAATTAGAATTATACGATGAAGAAGATACGCTTTTACTTCAAACGACTAGTAATCAGATGACTTTGGAAGATACACGCTTTTGGGCACCACTGGATGCTTATTTATACAAGTTGAAAGTCAAAGTGAAAGATGAACAAGGGATAATAATTGATGCCTATACGGAAGACTTTGGAATCCGTACATTTAAAATAGAGAATGACCAATTCTTGATCAATGACAAACCATTTTATTTTCAAGGCTTTGGTAAGCACGAAGACTTCCCAGTACTTGGTAAAGGAATGAATGAAGCAGCGTACAATTACGACTTCAACCTAATGAAATGGATGGGTGCGAATTCACTTCGTACCGCTCACTACCCTTACGCGGAAGAATTTATGAGAATGGCTGATAGAGCGGGGATTGTGGTAATCGATGAGGTTCCTGGAGTAGGCCTTTTTTCTAGATTCAATCCAGATGTATCTAAAAATCAAGGGGCAGCCGGTAATACTTGGGAAATCGTAGAATCTTTCGATAATCATAAAAAAGTTATTGAAGAATTGATTGAAAGAGATAAAAACCATGCCTGTGTGGTTATGTGGGCCGTAGGAAACGAGCCTGCTGCACATCAAGATGGTGCCAGAGAGTACTTTGAGCCACTGATCAACCTTGCTAGAGAATTGGATTGGAATGACCGACCTGTCATTATTCCAAATATCGTGAATGCAACTCCGGACACAGACCTTCTAGCAGACCTTGTAGATGTTATTTGTTTGAATCGTTACTATGGTTGGTATATCGACCATGGGAATCTGGATGCTGCAAAAGTTCACTTAAAAGAGGAAATAGAAAAATGGCGTGAAAAGTATCCTGATAAGCCAATCATGTTTACAGAATTTGGAGTGGATACGATTCAAGGCTTAAGAAGTATCCATGACATTCCATATACAGAAGAATATCAAGTCAATTTCTTTAAAGCGCAATTTGAAGTAATCGATCAGCTACCTTACTTTATAGGAGAGCATATCTGGAACTTTGCAGACTTTGAAACACTGCCATTTATCAGAAGAATTGATGGCAATAAAAAAGGTGTCTTTACAAGAGAAAGAAAACCTAAAATGATTGCACACAGCTTGAAAGATCGTTGGACAAGTACAGATCATTTTGGAATGAAATAGTTGCATCAGAATAAACATGCGTACCGGTAATGTGCGCTATTGATAGGAGGTGTGATGGAATAACCGGCTAAGCCATGCGGTCATGAACATCGCACCTTTTATTGATTGAAAGCTAATGTTAGATTTAGCAGATTGCAATGATAATAACCATAATAGGAGGAAAAAAGTATGAAGATGAGTTTTAGATGGTACGGAACAGATGACTCCGTATCTTTGGAGTATATACGCCAGATACCGAATATGAAAGGAATCGTTTCTGCAATTTATGATATCCCAGTTGGAGAAGTGTGGCCGCTTGAAAAAATTGAATCTTTAAAACAGACAATTGAAGCTGCAGGTCTAGAATTATCTGTGATTGAAAGTGTTCCAGTTCACGAAGATATTAAACTTGGGAAACCAACTAGAGATCAATATATCGATAATTACAAAGAGACCATCCGTAATCTAGGAAAAGCGGGTATTCCGGTAGTATGCTATAACTTTATGCCTGTATTTGACTGGACACGTTCAAATCTAGCCTATCCTCTTGAAGATGGTTCTACAGCCTTGATTTTTGAAGAAGAAGAAGTCAATAAGATGGATCCTAGAAAACTTTCACTTCCAGGATGGGATGAAAGTTATACAGAAGAAGGCATCAATCAACTGATGGATGAATACAAAGAAGTAGATGAAGAAATATTATGGAGTCATCTAGAGTACTTTATTAAAGAAATTATACCCGTGGCAGAAGCAGCTAACGTAAAAATGGCCATTCATCCAGATGATCCTCCATACAGTATATTTGGATTACCCAGAATCATTACAGGAAAAGAAGCATTGAACCGTTTCATCAAACTGTACGACAGCAAATATAATGGCGTAACCTTATGTGTCGGTTCATTTGCCTCTGATCCTAAAAATAATGCTGTAGAAATTTTGAGAGATATGTTAGAGAAAGACCGAGTCAACTTTGTACACGCTAGAAATGTGAAATTGACCGGAGGCAAGTCATTCCAAGAGTCAGCTCATTTGTCCGAAAAAGGATCAATAGATATGTTTGAAGTTGTTAAAGCTCTAGTAGAACATGGATTTGAAGAGTCGATCCGTCCAGACCACGGCAGAATGATCTGGGGAGAAGAAGGAAAATCGGGATATGGACTTTATGACCGTGCACTAGGTGCGACTTACCTGAATGGATTATACGAAGCGAACATTAAAATAGTAAATCAGAATCGATAAAAAGGGGCGTAAACGAAATGATGAAGCACGATTTCAAAGACAAGATAGTAATATTGACAGGTGCAGGGGGTGTTTTGATTTCCCAGTTTGCTAAAGCCTACGTAGATGCAGGCGCGAGAGTAGCTTTACTAGATTTAAATAAAGAAGCTGCTCAAAAAAATGCAGATGAAATCAAAGCATCAGGTGGAATAGCCTTTGCTTACGAGTGTAATGTATTGAAAAAACAAAGTATCACAGATGCTCGAAATCAAATTGAAAAAGATATGGGAACCGCGGATATCCTTATCAACGGAGCAGGTGGAAATAGCCCTAAAGCTACAACAGATAATGAATTCCATGAAAAAACTGGTTTAGAAGATGTCAAAACCTTTTTTGATTTAGATGAAGAAGGGATTTCTTTTGTTTTTAACTTGAACTTCCTAGGTACACTTTTACCTACGCAAGTATTTGCTAAAGATATGATTGGTAAAAAAGGCGCTAGTATTCTGAATATCTCAAGTATGAATGGATTCACACCGTTAACGAAGATTCCTGCTTATTCAGGCGCTAAGGCAGCGATTTCTAATTTCACGGAATGGCTAGCCGTACATTTTTCTCATGTAAACATTAGAGTGAACGCTATTGCACCTGGATTTTTAGTTAGTAACCAGAACCGTGCACTTTTATTTAATGAAGATGGCACACCTACAGCTAGAGCAAATAAAATTTTATCCAATACTCCTATGGGACGATTTGGAGAAGCTGAAGAACTGTTAGGAGGCGTACTCTACCTTACGGATGAGACGGCTTCAAGTTTCGTAAATGGGGTAGTTCTGCCAATTGATGGAGGATTCAACGCTTATTCAGGTGTCTAGTATACTTTAATAGCGTAAAAAGTAGATCAGGAAGGAAGAATCTAGGATGAGTTTTGTACATGCAGATTTTATGTTGAATAATGAAACGGCTAAACACTTGTTTCATGAATACGCTAAAGATTTGCCTATATTTGATTACCACTGTCACTTGTCACCAGAAGAAATTGCAAAAGATCACGTATTCGAAAATATCACAGAGTTGTGGCTTTCAGGCGATCACTACAAATGGAGAGCGATGCGTGCAAATGGCGTTTCTGAAGGGAAAGTGACTGGATCAGCTAGTCCGAAAGAAAAATTTTTAGCTTGGGCCAATACTGCAGAAAATGCGATTGGCAATCCTTTATTTCACTGGACACAGCTAGAATTGAAAAAGTATTTTGGTATTGAAGCACTACTAAATAGTGACAATGCAGAACAAGTTTACAATGAAATCAATGAAAAAATGAAATGTGATTCGTTAACAGCACGTAAATTCATTCAAGAATCTAATGTAGAGTTTATCGGAACAACAGATTCGCCCTTAGATTCGCTTGAGTTTCATGAGAAGATTGCTGAGGATGATTCATTTGATGTTACTGTTATTCCTGCATTCAGACCAGATGAATATTTTCAATTAAAAAAACATACAGTAAAAAAATTGGAAGAAGCTTGTGAACAAAAAGCCAGTTCTTATAAAATATTTATTAAATTACTCGAAACTAGAGTAGACTATTTCGATAAACATGGATCGGTTCTGTCAGACCATGGATTAAATGAATTGGTTTACACCGAAACAACTTCTGAAGAGATTGAACGCATCTACAGAAAAATTTTAGAGGATCAAGTTCTTACAGTAATTGAGCGTAACCAATGGATTACTAGACTTCTTGTTGATTTGGGATGTATGTATGCGAAAAGAGATTGGGTCATGCAAATTCACTTTGGGGCAGTTCGAAATGCGCATACTCAGTTATTTACTGAATATGGGGCAGATGCTGGAACGGATTCCATTGCCGACCAGTCATATCTCGCCGAGAATTTGAATTGTTTATTAGATGCCTTGCATAAAAAAGAAGCTTTACCTAAGATGATACTTTATAACTTGAATCCAGAATACAATGCAATTGTAGCTAGTACAGCTGCGAATTTCCAATCCAATGAGCAAGGAATTAAGAGCAAGGTACAATTTGGATCTGGTTGGTGGTTCAATGATACTGAAAAAGGAATTCTTAGACAGTTAGAAACATTGTCGGATCATGGTATGCTAATGCACTTCGTCGGAATGATAACAGATTCTAGAAGTTTCATCTCTTACACAAGGCATGACTATTTTAGAAGGATTTTATGTAACTATGTAGGTGAACAAGTAGAGTTAGGTAAGTTTCCTAAAGAAGAAAGCTTGTTGAAAAAGTTAATCCAAAATATCTGCTATTTCAATGCTAAAGCTTATTTTGAACCAAACAGATCCCAATAATTATGGAAAGTAGCGCTAGCAAACGTCTAGGGCTATTTTCTTTTTAAATATAAAATAAAAAGAAAAATTGGATTGGTTTTTTGTTCCTTTAAGAGACCAATCTCTATTGAGTGAGTATACCGAGTAAGGTATACTAAATATTAAGAAAACGCTAACTATTAGGAGGCAACTATGACTAAGAAACAAGCAATTTTAACACAGTTAAAAGAAAATTATTTATTTGCAGTCATCAGAGGAAACTCTGCTACTGAAGCAACAGAAATTTCTGAAGCAGTGTACGATGGCGGCATCAAAAATATTGAAGTAACATTTACGACACCGCAAGCAGATGAATCCATTAGAGACCTTTCGAAGAAATATGAAGGAACAGATATGGTTGTCGGAGCAGGGACAGTTATGGATGATATTACAGCACGCATTGCAATTATTGCCGGTGCAGAATTTATTGTTAGCCCTAACTTTGTTCCTGAAATCTCCAAAGTCTGTAATACTTATGCCGTACCTTACTTACCAGGTTGTGCCTCTGTAACAGAAATTACAAGTGCTATGGCAACAGGCGTTGAAGTTGTTAAAGTTTTCCCAGGAGGTATTTTAGGACCCGCGTTTATCAAAAATGTTCATGGGCCCATTCCTCAAGTTGAAATGATGCCTTCAGGCGGCGTCAGTCTAGATAACATGCATGAATGGGCTGCGAATGGTGCTTGGGCAGTGGGGATTGGTAGTGCATTGACACAAAATCTTGCGAGCGATGGCTACGTCAGTGTTACTGAAATATCTAAAAAGTTTGTAGATAAATATAACGAAATCAAATAAGGTGGCGAACTGAATGACAGACGTACTATTACTAGGAGAACCGATGGGGTTGTTTTCTGCAACAGAATACGGGTCATTGAAAGAAGCCACTTCTTTTAACAAATCGGTTGCGGGTGCAGAGATCAATGTAGGGATCGGTCTTTCAAGATTGGGACATACAGTCCAATATATTTCAAAACTGGGTAAAGACCCAATTGGTGAGTATATCTATGAAGCACTTGAAAAAGAAAAAATCGGCACAGATTATGTTACATTTGATGAAGTTTATCGAACAGGGCTGATGTTGAAAAACAAAGTGAAAGACGATGATCCTGACACTGCTTACTACAGAAAAGGAAGTGCCTTTTCTACTTTGTCAGTTGAGGATGTAAATCAAATCGATTTTGACCAAATCAAAGTCCTTCATGTAACAGGAATTCCGCCAGCATTGAGTGCATCTGTAAGAGAAGTGACCGAGCATTTGATGAAAAAAGCAAAAGAAGCGGGTACTTTTATTACATTTGATCCAAATTTAAGACCGGCACTCTGGTCTTCAACAGAAGAAATGCTGGAAGTCTTGAATACGCTGGCAACTTATGCTGATGTTGTTCTACCAGGTGTTTCTGAGGGTGAAACGTTAATGGGTTCTTCAGAAATTGAAGATATTGCACGTTTCTATCATGAAAAAGGTGCTAAAATTGTGATTACGAAGAGTGGAAGTCAAGGCGCTTTTGTCTCTGAAAAAGGTCAGGAATCAGTTAATGTCCCTGGTTTCAAAGTAGAGAAAGTTGTCGATACAGTCGGAGCTGGAGATGGGTTTGCAGTCGGCATTCTTCATGCTTATTTAGAAGGCTTGAGCTGGGAAGAAGCAGCCAGACATGCAAACGCTATTGGATCTTTACAGGTTCAAAATGCAGGAGATAACGAAGGCTTACCTACAAAAGAGGCTTTAACAACTTATATCAATAACCAGAGTTAACATAGAAAAAGCTTAGCTGTCCCAATGATGTGGGTAGCTAAGCTTATTTTTTCGACAAAAAATAGACGTCCTTTTTACTCTCAACTAAAAAGGACGTCTATTTGTAAATCAATTATTTTGATGCTTCTGTTGTTTTAGGTACAAGTACGTAAGTGATCGCAAACGAAACGGACAATGCGATGATCATACCGATAATAATAAAGATGAAATATTCTCCGACATAAGCCGGTAAGCTGAATACACTGGATAAAATATAACCGTAGATTCTAACACCAAAAAAGCTGATAAATGCAGAAGCGATAGAACTACCTACAGTAGCCGCAATAAATGCTTTAGCGTTTTTAGTCAGAATACCGAATAATGCAGGTTCTGTAATTCCAAGGAAGCCAGAAACGACTGCAGAAAGCGCAACGCTCTTTTCTTCTTTGGTATTTAGTTTTACATACATTGCCGCAGTAGCACCAGTGATAGCCATGTTTGCCATGAACATCATTGGCATAAGCATGTCGTATCCTTGGTTAGCAAAGTTTTGAAGTGCAATGGGCGTCATTGCATGATGGAGACCAGTGAAGACTGCAATTGGTCGAATACCACCGACAATAATTCCTGCTAAAATTGGAGAAACACCAAACAGCCATTCAACACCAGCAGCTAGCCAGTTACCTAAGTAAATACCAGCAGGACCGATAACGACGAGCGTTAAAATACCTGTTACAAATAAAGATAAGGTTGGAGTGAATACAGTTCTGAGTACTTCAGGAAGAAGTTTATCGATAAAGCGGTGAATATAACTTAACGCCCAGATTGCAATAATGATTGGAATAACCGTTCCTGCATAGCTGAAGACTGGAACTGGTAAAAATCCAAACAAATTGAACTGATCAATGACACCTTCTGCTACGGCATTGGTCATAGCTGGTACTTGCAGACTTGCTGCTATGGCAATCGCCAAATACTGATTGGTCTTGAATATTCTTGCAGCAGATGCAGCTACAAAGAAAGGTAAAAAGGTGAAGACACCTTTTGAGATCATATCAATAACGATATAAGTGTGAGATTCATTGCTGATAATATTTAGTGCGCTTAACCCTGACATCAGTCCCATGATCATACCAGCACCAGCAATAGCTGGAACGATTGGTCCAAATACGCCTGAAACGATATCCATGAAAGTGGAAATTAATCCCTTGCGTTCAGCAGGCTCATTTGAACCAGAGTCAGCTGAAGATTCTTCTGTGTCTATTCCTAAAAGTGACGCAACCGTTTCGTAGTACTCGGTTACATTTGTTCCAATGACAACTTGTAGTTGTTCATTTTTATGATTTGTACCGACAACTGCTTGTTCTTTTAGTAAGGCGTCATGGTCTACGATATCGTAGTTCTTTAGTTTGAACCTCAATCTCGTCATACAGTGCCAGACATTTTGGATGTTCTCTTTTCCCCCTACATTTTCAATGATGCGTTTCGCAACATCATGATGTTTCATATACCTCTTCCTTTCCCTATTGGATGTGTCCGTTTACAGTTAGAATCATAACAAATAAAAAACTATCCGTAAACCAGTCCTAAACTGAATAGATTTGTTTAAAAACGTTGATACGTAAAGGTTTGTAAAGGTAGGTGATGTTAATTGGAATGGTATTAATGGTGTAATAGACTGTTTATCAGTCCAAATTGACAGCGTTCTATCCTTCATGTTCTAATATTAATAGATCAAAGATTAGCAGGAGAGGAAGTAGTGATTTGAAACCCACTATTATTACCGATATCAAAAGTTACGGTATTAGACCGGACAGACATAATCTGGTCATTGTAAAAGTTGAGACTGACAAAGGTGTTTCTGGTTTTGGATGCGCAACTTTCCAATTTAGACCAAAAGCCGTTCAATCAATCGTAGACGAATATTTGAAACCTTTATTAGTAGGAAAAGATGCCAATGAAATTGAAGATATTTGGCAGTTAATGTACGTGAATGCATACTGGCGCAATGGGCCCGTTTTAAATAATGCTATTTCTGGAGTGGATATGGCACTTTGGGACATTAAAGGAAAACTGGCTGATATGCCTCTTTACCAATTACTTGGAGGACGCTCTAGAACAGCGATTCCGGCATATACACATGCAGTGGCAAATACAATGGAAGATTTAACGGAACAAATCGACCAATACATGTCAGAAGGCTACCGTTATATTCGTTGTCAATTAGGATTTTATGGTGGAACAGCAGAAAGTATTCAAGCACCTGATCAAGCCATTGAAGGCAGTTACTTTGATCAGCAAGACTATATGGATACAACCCTTAAGATGTTCAAAGAAGTTTATGAAAAGTATGGACATTCGTTCCAGATGTTACATGATGTTCATGAAAGACTGCATCCAAACCAAGCTGTTCAGTTCGCCAAGAAATCTGAACCTTATAATCTTTATTTCTTGGAAGATATTTTACCTCCCGACCAGACAGATTGGTTAAGTCAGGTAAGAAGTCAGACAGCTACACCCATTGCAATTGGTGAGTTATTCAATAACCCAATGGAATGGAAATCCATTATTCAAAATCATCAGTTGGATTACTTAAGGGTTCATATCTCGCAAATTGGAGGGATTACACCAGCATTGAAACTTGCACATTTATGTGATGCCTATGGAATTAGAGTGGCCTGGCACACACCATCTGACATTTCTCCTATTGGACTGGCAGTGAATACACATTTAAATATTCACTTACACAATGCGGCAATCCAAGAAAATATAGAATTAAAAGAAAACACAAAAGCCCTATTCAAAGATGCTCCAGAACCGGTTAAAGGCTATTTCTATCCAATTGATCGTCCAGGAATTGGCGTTGGATTTGACGAGGAACTTGCAGCATCATTCCCCGTCGTTTATCGTCCGCATGAATGGACTCAAAGCCGCTTACCAGATGGAACGTTATTCACACCTTAAATTAGATATTTGTTCTACGGGCTTGATGTCCTTTTTTATCAAATGGCGTAATATAAGTACAAGCATAATCAATTGCGGTAAGCTCGCTGTACTCATACACTTGCCCGTCATTCAGTAAACATCTATTCTCGATTTTCATAGCGGGAGTATTGCGTTTGCACATCAGTAGCTCAGATTGATTTTTGGAAAGAGTCACTGGACTGTAACTGGTAATGTAGTGGGAAATAGCGAACTTTTTGCTTAATACGTACTCCTGAATCGACTGTTCAATAATCTCTTCCGTTAAATCAGGAAACATGGAAACAGGCATTTTAGAACGCTCAATCTGTTCAATCTTGTAATCAACAATCCGAACCCGTTCAAATGTCCAAATTTCTTCAGAATCCGTTAGTTGAAAAATCTGCTCCTCTTCAGGGGTAGATTTTTTCTTTTGGAGTGAAATGACACGTGAAGTAATCCGTTCATAGGGCGTTCTAGTCAATGTGTTAAAGATCAAGGGGTTCATCTGAAATTGCTTTTTCACGTACATACCAGATCCTTGAATCGTTTGAACGATTCCAATTTCTTCTAATGTTTTGATGGCCTCTTGTATCGTGTATCTTGAAACTTGATAAGTCTCGGCCATCGTGCGCTGATTTGGTAATTTACCATCTTTGAATTGTTCCTGATAGATCTTACTTAATAAATCTTGAATCACGAATTCTCTTTTTTTCATTTTAGCACCTCTTTAAATGGGGTTAGGTTAAATTCGTTTAGAAAAAAGACTAGTGCTCTTTTTCAGCTCTCTAACAGATTATATAAGCAGTTCCAAAAAAAAGAAAGATGTATCGAGATATAAGGTTGTGAAAGCCTTAGGTATATCTTGACACCACAACTTGTGAATGCTATAACTAAGTTGCAAGTGATAATCATTCTCACTGAAGAATAGTTCAGAAAAAGGAGCGTTGAATCATGACAGTTAAGGACATAACGATTATTGGCGGAGGTCCAGCTGGATTATACGCAGCTTTTTATGCAGGTATGCGTGATTTAACGGTGCGTATCATTGATACTCAAAAATCTCTCGGTGGGAAAGTACATTTTTATCCTGAAAAGTTGATCTGGGATATTGGTGCGCTACCAGCGCTTACAGGTGCACGGCTCATTGATCAAATGGTTGAACAAGGTCTGACGTTTGAACCAGAAGTTGTATTGAACACAAGAATCACTACATTTGAAAGAAGAGAAGATCAGTTATTTGAAACGGTTAGCGATTCAGGAGAGATTTTTCTAAGCAAGCAAATCATCGTTGCGACAGGTGGAGGGTTGTTTAATCCCAAAAGATTGCCTCTACAGTACGATAGCCATTTTGAAGAAGCAAATTTACATCATAATGTATACAGATTAAACCATTTCAAAGGGAAGAAAGTCGTGATCGTTGGCGGAGGAAATTCAGCAGTGGACTGGGCAAATGATTTGCTTGAGGTAGCTGGGGAAGTACATTTGATTCACAGAAGTGAGACGTTCAGAGCTCATGAATTCAATGCTAGAAAGCTTCAAAATTCCGACGCAAGGATACATACACATACTTTAGTTAAAGAATTGATTCCTGACCCCACAGGGCGATATATTCACTCAGTTCGTGTCAGAAACAACCACGCTGATTATGACGAACAGATTGAATTAGATGAACTAATTGTGAATATTGGATTCGATAATGAACTGAATTTTCATCATGATCCTGCTTTGAAATTCAATCTGAAAGATGATTACTACATTGAAGGGTCTTCTAAAGCTGAGACGGCTGTTGAAGGCGTTTATGCCATTGGAGACATATTAGATTTTGAGGGGAAAGTTCGCCTGATAGCTGGCGCTTACAATGATGCTGCGAATGCCGTTAACCAAATCAAGCTTGCTTTAGATCCATCGGCGGAAGAAAAAGCTCAAGTCTCTTCTCATAACGACAAATTTAAGGACAAAAATCAGGAAAAGAAAGACCGTTACTATTTATAGATTGTCTACACCACAGAAAAGGAATGGCTATGGAGCAAATTAGAAAAAGACAATTGAATAAGAAAGCGACAAAACAACGAATACTTAAAAGATTTCAATCTAGATCTGCTCCTATGTATTTTGTGTTCAGCCTTGTGATACTCTTGTTTACGATGATTCTTTCTGTCTCTTATGGAGCGGCGCAGATCAACTGGACAGTGATTACAGAATCGCTGCTGCGTTTTGACGAACAAAATACGCAACATTTGATTCTATATGATTTGAGATTCCCTAGAGTACTGGCAGCGGCTTTGATTGGTGCATTTCTTGCAATATCTGGGGTTATCATGCAAGGATTAACGCGCAATCCTTTAGCCTCTCCATCAATAATGGGTGTTAGCTCAGGTGCGGGCTTTATGATTGCGTTCGCTTTAGCACTATTCCCTCATACCAGTCAAATCGGAATGGTTTTGTGGGCATTCACCGGAGCCGGTCTAGGTGCAAGTATGGTTTTCTCTGTAGGTCTGTTTTCTAAAAGAGGACTGACACCGGTTAAATTGGCCTTAGCAGGTGCTGCTGTCAGCGCACTGTTGCAATCTGCCTCAACGATGCTTGCAATGTACTTTAATGTAACCCGCGATATTAGTTTCTGGTATGCAGGGAATATAGCGGGGATCTCTGCTAGTAATGTGCGGCTAGCGTTGATCATAGCTCTAATCGGATTTATATCTGCTGGTTTGTTGTCTCGTTCTTTGACACTGATGAGCCTAGGGGATGAAGTGGCGAAAAGTCTGGGACAAAGAACGGGCCTTGTTAGAGTTTGCGGCATTTTGATTGTTTTGTTACTAACAGGGACGGCTGTATCCATCTCCGGTACCATTGGATTTATAGGATTAATCATTCCGCACATCACAAAAAAAATAATAGGAATGGATTATCGGTGGTTGATACCGTTCTCAGCGGTTATCGGAGCCTGGTTGTTGGTGACAGCAGATATTGCTGCCCGTATGGTCAATCCACCATATGAAACACCCGTTGGCGCTTTAACTGCGATGATCGGTGTACCGTTCTTCCTTTTCTTAGCAAGAAAAGAAGGAGGCGGACTTATCTGAATACACACAAAGTGATCTTTAAAAATATTCACTACTTAATATTAGCTCTGATCGTTATGATTGTTATGATGGGGCTGCTGAGTTTAGCTACAGGACACTTGGCCATCTCACCAAGCGAGTTAGTGGAAACGGCCCTTGGAGAAGGTAGTAGACGTAATGAGCTATTACTTTTTGAATTCAGGCTGCCACGTCTTTTTATTGCTATCTTGGCAGGGGCTGCATTAGGCGTAGCAGGGACCTTGCTTCAAGGGATCACTCAAAATGAGTTAGCAGATCCGGGGATTCTTGGTATCAATGCTGGAGCTGGATTGTCCGTTGTTTTTTATTTGACATACAGTTCTCGCCGAGGAGCGGTTTCAACGTTAGGACAAATGATGACGCTACCGATTGCAGCATTTTTAGGTGGATTACTAGCGGCATGTTGTATTTATATCGTTGCTTGGAAAAATGGCGTCACACCGATTCGCTTGATTCTAGTGGGGGTCGGTGTAAATGCAGGCTTTGGTGCTGTACTAACGCTGTTTCAGTTGAGAATGAACCAGAGTGAATTTAATCAGGTGACTGTCTGGCTATCCGGGTCGATCTGGAACGCCCACTGGTCAGCTGTGATCAGTTTACTACCATGGGTATTGATTTTGATTCCATTAAGTTTGTATAAATCCAGAACCTTGAATCTACTGCAGTTAGGAGATGAAATGGCATTGGGGCTTGGCGTAAATACAGAACGGGAAAGAATCAAGTTGGTTGCAATAGCTGTTGCCCTTACTGGTGCAAGTGTATCGGTGGCTGGTGGGATTTCATTTCTCGGCTTAGGTGCACCGCACATTGCAAGAAAATTGGTTGGAAACAAACATCAGAGACTTGTACCAACGGCAGCGTGCATAGGGGCCTTAATTTTACTCATTTCCGATATGATTGCAAGAAATCTATTTGCTCCTTCTGAATTGCCGGTCGGATTGATCGTAGCTTTTCTAGGTGCACCGTATTTTGTCTATCTTTTAATTACAACAGAAGCATAAAAATGGAGGAATTTAAAATGAAAACATTATGGACAACTAGTATTGTACTCAGTGCAGGATTTATGTTAGCGGCATGCGGAAACAGTGAGGTTGAAGCACCAGAAGAAGAGACGACTGAAGCACCAGTAGAAGAAGCAACAGAGGAGCCGAAAATACTTGTGGATGGGTTAGGGAATGAAGTTGAAATTCCCAATAACCCTGAAAATATTCTTGGATCTTATCTTGAGGATTACTTGGTGGCTTTAAACGTAACGCCAGTAGCACAATGGTCTGTATCCAACGGTGAAAGTATCCAGGATTATCTTCAAGAAGACTTATCCGGAGTGCCACTCATTCCGCATGACCTGCCTTATGAGTCTGTTCTGGAATATGAACCTGACTTGATGATCGTACGTGATGCTATTGAGCAAGATATGTATGAACAATATGCGCAGATTGCACCTACTTATGTACTGAAGTCTAGCCCAACTGAATGGCGCGAGACCTTGACTGAAGTTGGAGAAGTGCTGGGAATGGAAGGCGAAGCAGCGTCGGTTCTAGAAACTTACGATACAAAAGCACAAGAGAAAGCAGAAGAATTGTCAGCCGTAGCAGATGGTGAATCAGCAGCTGCAGTGTGGATGGTCAATAATAGTTTGTTTGTTGTGCATCCCGAGCGTTCTAGTGGCGCTGTTATGTATGGAGATCTTGGTCTGGAAATTCCAGAAGTTGTATCCAATTTATCCAGTGATGCTGACTGGGCTGCGATTTCTCTTGAGGAACTGGCGCAAATGAATGTAGACCATTTATTCTTTGTAAACAGTGATGGGCCTGAAGCAGAACTATTTGAAGATAGACTATGGCAAAATATTCCAGCAGTCGAACAGGACCAAGTTTATCAGTTTGGTCCAGAGACTTCTTGGCTTTATTATGGTCCGATTGCAAGTGACCAAGTTTTAGATAATGTAGTTGATAGCATTACAAAATAAAAAGCCTTACGAAGGATGAAGGAGGGATAGAGTATGTCAGAAATTCAGACAAAAGCAATGACAGTAGGATACGGAAAACAAGAAATTATTTCAGAACTTTCGATTACGATACCTAAATCTAAAATCACCTGCATTATCGGGCCGAATGGTTGTGGAAAGTCTACTTTATTGAAGACAATTGCTCGCCTCCTTAAGCCTTCAAGTGGAACAGCTATGATAGATGGGAAAAGTATCCATAAGGAATCCACTAAGGCGATCGCGCAGGAAATTGCGATATTGACACAAGCGCCTCAGACACCAGAAGATATCACAGTCAAAGAACTCGTATCTTATGGACGTGCGCCTTATCAAAAAGGGTTTGGACAATTAAAAGCACATGACTGGGAAAAAATCCACTGGGCACTAGATCAGACACATCTTTTAAATCAAGCAGATCGTTCAGTCAGTTCGCTATCGGGTGGACAAAAACAACGTGTTTGGATTGCAATGGCACTCGCTCAAGATACAGACTGTTTGCTGCTGGATGAACCAACGACTTATCTTGATATGGCCCATCAGCTGGAAGTCCTCCAAGTGTTGGAATCACTCAATCAAAAATTGAATCGAACGATCGTAATGGTCTTACATGACTTAAATCACGCAGCTAGATTTGCAGATCATTTAATTGCTATCAGAAAAGGAAAAATTATCCAAACAGGCTCACCTGAACAAGTTATGAAAACGGAAGTCCTCCGTGAAGTTTTTGATATTAAAGCAAGTATTGTCACAGATCCACATACAGGGAAGCCAACGCTTCTGAGTTATCAATTGAGTCATTAAAAGTAGTCTTCTTAAAGGATTTTCTGATGTTTGAAATCGGAAGTATCCTTCGAGAGGACTGCTTTTTTCTATATAGATATAACTTGTGGATAAAGAAAAAGACCTCTATAATTGAAAGTGAGAATCATTATCAATTAGGGGTAGGTGTTATTAAAGATGGAAACAGCAAATCAATCAACTGAAATAAAAGATATTACGATTATAGGAGGAGGGTCAGCAGGACTTTATGCTGCATTTTATGCAGGAATGCGAGATCTATCTGTTCAAATTGTAGAATTAAGAAATCGCTTAGGTGGTAAAATTAATTTTTATCCACAGAAATTAATCTGGGATGTGGGTGGGATTACACCGATCAGCGGAGAAGATCTTATCGAACAATTAGCAGCACAAGGGAAAACATTCGGTCCTGAAATTTATTTAAACGAACATATTATTAAATTAGAAAAAATAGACAATATTTTTGTTGCGACCGGTTTTTCTGGTGAAAAGTACTTTAGTAGAAAAGTGATTTTAGCGACAGGTACTGGAATTGCACAGCCTAAAAAACTACCATTTGATGACATCCTTCATTTTGAACAGACAAACTTACATTATCAAATCAAACGACTGGAACAGTTTAAAGGAAAACGAGTGTTGATGGTTGGTGGAGGGAATTCTTCAATCGATTGGGCTAGTGAGATTGAACCTCTGGCAGAAGAGTTGACCTTAATCCATAGAAGTGATCAGTTTAAGGCGCACGAAACACAACTGAAAAAACTGGAAAATTCTTCTGCTTCTATCAAAACACATACAGAAATCAAAGAGCTAATTTCGGATAGTACACAGACAAGAGTGGCAGCAGTTACTTTAATTCATAATCAGACCGGTATCGAAGAGCAAATTTCTGTCGATGAAGTTATCGTAAATATAGGGATTGATCGACAAGCAAATTTCTTCCACGATAATGAGGAATTGAATCTTGAGCTTGTAGACAATGGGTATTTGATTAAAGGGGATTCTAAAGGGATTACAAATATAGAAGGACTCTATGCTTGTGGAGATACCATGGACTTTGACGGGAAACTTAGACTGATTGCTGGAGCTTTCAATGATGCTGGGAATGCAGTCAACCATATAAAATTAAATTTTGATCCGGATGCCAAACCGAAAGCAAAAGTTTCTTCTCATAACAAGCGCTTTGACGGGAGAAATCAAGAACTTCGCGCACACTTATATGGGGATAAGGTATAATCATTGGTTTTTATTTTCAACTTTGTTAAAGTAAGTTTATACAAAAATTGAAGGAGCGATCATTGATGCAAGTATTAGTTGTTGGAGCAAACGGACAAATCGGAACGCACCTCGTTGAACAGTTAAAAGAAGAGGGAAATCATACACCAATTGCCTTTGTTAGAAAACAAGAACAAGTAGATAAATTCAAGGAAAAAGGGATCGAAGCCCGTCTGGGTAACTTGGAAAGTTCTGTACAAGAGATTAAAGATCAGATGGAAAATATTGATGCCATTGTATTCGCTGCTGGATCCGGTGGTAGTACAGGTGTCGATAAAACTGTCTTGATTGATTTAGATGGTGCAGTGAAGGTGATGGAAGCTGCAGAAGATATGAACATCAAACGATTCATTATGGTCAGCGCGTTCCAAGCAGATGTTAGAGAAAACTGGAGCGACGAAATGAAACCTTATTTCGCAGCCAAACATTATGCAGATAAGTTTCTACTGAACAGTGACTTGAATTACACAATTGTTCGTCCAGGTGTACTTGAGAATGAACCTGCGATTGGTAAAGTAGCTTTAACGAGAGCGCTAAATGAATTCACAGATCCTATGACAATCCCAAGAAAAGACGTTGCTGATTTAATTGCTCAATCATTAGATCATGAACGTACCTATCGTCAGTCATTTGATGTAACAACTGGCGATCAAAGTATTGAAGAAGCATTGAATCAACTATAAGATTCGCTTTTGTTGAATCCTTACTAAAAAATTATAGAGTCCTTCCAAGTACGATTTGGAAAGGGCTCTTTTTCTATAGGAATTAAGATAAAAGGTTAATTTAAGTAAGCAGAAACTTTAAGAAACGGTATAGATTTTTCTAAATCAGTGCAAATCGATAGCAGAGTCGATATAATGAGAACAGAGTAATTCAATTAAAGTGATTGCGAAAGGAAGCTTAACAAATGAAACAGTTAAAAAGAACTTTTTTAAAAGCGATAGCAGTATTAACGACACTTACTTCTGTTGCAGCCTTCAATACAACTCAAACCGTAGAAGCAGCTGGAATTGATACAAGTGTTGTAAACGAAGCGTGGGGATTACCGACATTTGTTTACGGTGGTGGATTAAATCAAGAACAAGTACAAGAAACAGCTGATATTTTGGGAATAGATAATATGGATAATGTAGCTAGCGTGGATGTTACGGGAGCTGATTTGCAGCAATACTTAGGGACAGGATCTGGGAATACAGCGAGCATGATCTCTTCCGTGCTTGTTCAAAGAGAAAATGAAGGTTCTGGTGTAGAGGTACTGATTGAAACGCCAGATGATATTACTCAAATCACACAGGAACAATATGCCAATGCGGCTATTACTGCCGGGGTGGAAGATGTGACGATCATGGTAGCGAGTATTCGTCCAGTAACCGGTGAAAGTGCCTTGACTGGGATTTACAAAGCGTTCGACGTAAATGGTGAAGAATTAGATCAGGACCGTATGGAAGTTGCGCAAGAAGAACTTGAGACAACCAATCAAATTGCACAGGAAAACAATGCAGAATCTAACTTTGATACTTCTCGTTTTGATCAGGCAATTGTGGAAATTAAACAGCAATTAGCGGATTTGAAAGAACGCCAAGGAGAACTGGCTACAAGAGAAGATATTGAGCAGATCATCAATGATGCATTAGAAAATAACAATCTTCAAAACGTCATTTCACAAGACCAGTTGGATCGTTTGCTGGCTTTCTTTGAAAGATATCAACAGACAGGTGCGATTGATTCAGCACAAGTAAAAGAGCAACTCGAACAATTGTCTAGTAACATCCGTGACCGATTCGGAGATGCGTTCCAGCAAGCTGAGGAAAGTGGATTGTTTGATCAAATCGGCAATTTCTTCCGTTCGATTTGGGAAGCTATAACAGGCTTCTTTAATTAAAAGAAAAACGACTGACTCGATAACAATAGACGAGTCAGTCGTTTTTTTAGTCTTCCAGATTTACTAAGAAGTATTTTTTCTTACCGCGTCGAACGATCACAAATTGGTTCTCGAAACTATCTTTTTCAGATAACTCGTAATCGACGTCTTGAATTTTTTCTCCTTTGATTGTGATAGCACCATTTTTGATGTCTTCACGAGCTTGACGACGAGAAGGTTCGATTCCTGTAATATCTACCAAAAACTCTACTAAATTGTGTGTGCCTTTTTTAGCTTGAGAAGAAGGTACATCTTTAAAGGTTGTTGCGATTTGTTCTGCCGTAAGATCTTGAATTTCTCCAGAAAATAAGGCCTTTGAAATTTTAAGCGCTTCGTCTAGCGCATCTTGTCCATGAACAAAGGTTGTCATTTCTTCAGCCAACGCTTTTTGAGCAGCACGTTTATGTGGTTCAGTTTCTACTTGCTCTGCTAGTGTATCGATTTCTTCTTTAGATAAGAAAGTAAAGTATTTCAGGTATTTCACAATATCACGGTCATCTTGGTTGAACCAGAATTGGTAAAATTCGTAAGGCGTTGTTTTTTCAGGATCAAGCCAAATTGCGCCTTCCGCTGATTTACCAAATTTAGTACCATCTGCTTTGAGTAGTAAGGGAATTGTCAGACCAAAGGCTTTCGCTTCTGATCCTTCTTTTTTACGGATCAAGTCCAGACCGGCAGTAATATTTCCCCATTGATCAGATCCACCGATTTGCAATCTAACATCTTCATTTTGGAATAAGTGTAAAAAGTCGACAGACTGGATGATTTGGTAGCTAAATTCAGTAAATGAAATCCCGGTATCCATACGGTTTGCTACAACATCTTTTGCCAACATCGTATTGATATTGAATTCTTTACCAAAGTCCCTCAGGAAATCAAGAAAACTCAAACCACTCAGCCAGTCGTAATTGTTTACAAGTTTAATTCCTGATTGCTCAGATCCAGCTTCAAATAACTGACGCATCTGTCCACTAAGTTTTTCTGCATTGGCAACAATTTGATCCATTGTTTGAAGGACGCGTTCAGAATTACGGCCGCTTGGATCACCGATTGATCCCGTACCACCACCGATCAAGATAACGGGTTTATGTCCAGCAAGCTGAAATCTTTTCAAGATCATAAAGGGAATCAAATGCCCAACGTGCATACTATCTCCAGAAGGATCGATTCCGCAGTATAAAGCGATACTCTCTTCATCCGTTAACTTCTTTAGACCTTCTTCATCTGTTTGCTGGTTGATAGCGCCGCGCCATTCCAGTTCTTCTAAAATATTCATTGTTCATCTCCAATAGTTATTTTTTATTTTCAAATTCAGTTCGAATGTTCCAGTGGTTGAAAATCATTTTGTTCATTAAATCTGGGTCGTTACGTTGTTCTTCTAGCACCTTCAATATAAGCGGAGAAGCATTTTCTATGGTTAGGTTTTCTAAAGGCATCCAAATGGTTCCCTCTGAATCATTTAGGCCATCGACTACGACTTTAGGTAAAGATTGAACGGTTTCGCTTAATAAGATGGTATACAAAGCGAATACGTGATGCGTCGTAAAGGTAGTCTGAGTTGCACGGACAAATGCATCATATATTCTAGGATGGTCGTACTGTAAGACTTTTTGTCCAGTTTCTTCAAGCACTTCTCTGACCAGTGTTTCTGTTAGTCCTTCACCAGCTTCTTGACTACCCCCAGGTAAATCATAACGATACTGATAAGGCCCAGAGTTTTTAAGAATACATAGTAGTTTACCTTGTTTGATACAAACACCATATACTCCAAAATGTGTTTTATATTCATAGTCATCCAATACAACCACCCCCTTAATAGAAAAATCAAATTTAGAACACAAAAAAAGCCCCATAAAAAGTTTATACTTTTTACCGGGACGAACATAGCCGTGGTACCACCCTGATTGAAACAGACAATGACGTCTATTTCCACTCATACCCATAACGCTGGGTAGCGCCTGCAAAGGTTCGCTCCAAGGTGTAATTCATTTGATCTGTGTGTGCGAATTTCCAGTATTCATTCGCTTCCTGAGACAGTGACAGTCAAACTACTTTGCCTATTCATAGCAATTTATATTCTATATAGCGTTCAGTATAGTTTATAGAAAATCATTAGTCAACAAGTTTCAGTGTTTGTACATGGAATGGAGTAGGTAATTTTATGAACATTAAAAGAATCGTTTCAAATCGACTAATAAAAGGCAAAGCAGTTCTATCACACTTTTAGATATGATAAACTAAATTACAATAGTTATTAGCAGAAAGGAAGACGATCATTTGGTAACCAAAAGAAAAGAAATATTTAAAACCGAAGTAGAACCAGTAGCCCCTAAAGAGTCTCAAGTTATCTGGGGAAATTATCGCTTTTCTGTATTAACCTCAGCGATGATTCGAGTAGAATATGATCCGAGCGCAGATTTCGAGGATGCTGCTACTCAGACTGTATTGAACCGGAATTTTGAAACACCTGAATATAAATTGAAAGAAACCGACGATTATATTGAAATCATTACGTCTCATGTGCATTTGAACTTTCATAAGGAGCGAGGTGGATTTACTAAAAATAATCTACGTATCGAAGCTTTAGGTAATTATAGTCTGTATCACAGCAGCTGGTATTTTGGAGACAAGCCAGATACATTAAAAGGAACAGCTAGAACGTTAGATTTTTCAGATGGTCAAATTGAACTTGAAGAAGGGCTCATGAGCAAAAACGGATTTTCTATCATTGATGATAGTAACTCGATGCGTCTGACAGAAGACGGTTGGGTTGAGAAGAGACCTGGGGATGTGATAGATATCTATTTCCTAGGATATGGGCGAGATTATTTAGGAACATTGAGAGATTACCATCATTTGACAGGGCACACACCCATGCTACCTAGATATGCTTTAGGGAACTGGTGGAGTCGTTATTATGCCTACTCAGAGTCTGGTTACAAGAAACTTGTCCGAAAATTTGAAGAAAAACAAATTCCTTTCTCTGTAGCGGTTCTTGATATGGACTGGCATATAACAGATATTCCGCCGGAGTATGGATCAGGATGGACTGGTTACACTTGGAACAAAGAATTGTTTCCAGAACCAGAAGAGTTTTTGAACTGGCTTCACAAACACGGAATGAGAACAACTTTAAACTTACATCCAGCAAACGGGGTTCAGCCATTTGAAGAAATGTACGAACCGATGGCTAATGAACTCAATGTAGATGTCGAAAATAATGAGCCAATCAGTTTTGATATTGCAGATACAGAATTTCTAAATGCTTATTTTGAATACTTGCATCATCCTCACGAGGAAATCGGCGTTGATTTTTGGTGGATAGACTGGCAACAAGGAAGCGTAACAAAAGTAGAAGGATTAGATCCACTTTGGATGTTGAATCATTATCACTTCCTTGATCACGGTAGAGGAAATGATCGACCGCTAATTTTCTCACGCTACGCAGGGCTCGGTTCTCATCGCTATCCGATTGGATTCTCAGGAGACACAGCTTCAACATGGGATGCATTGAATTTCCAACCGTACTTCACAGCTACTGCATCAAATGTAGGCTACAATTGGTGGAGTCATGACATTGGTGGACATCTCGGCGGCGTAAAAGACAGTGAACTATTTATTCGTTGGGTTCAATTCGGTGTATTTTCACCTATCAATAGACTTCACAGTCAAGATGGTGAATTCAGCGGAAAAGAACCATGGAGATATGGTATGAAAGCAGAAAGAATCGTTACAGAATTTATGCAGCTAAGGCATAAACTGATTCCTTATTTGTATACGATGAATGTATTAACAAACAAAGATAATTTCCCGTTGATACGTCCAATGTACTATCATCACCCTTGGGAAAATGAAGCATATGAAGTACCAAATCAATATTACTTTGGTACACAACTGTTAGTTGCACCAATCACGTCACCGATCAAGGGAGACTTAAGATTAGCCCGTGTCAAAACATGGTTGCCAGAAGGTATGTGGATCGATTTCTTTAACGGTAGAGTCTACGAAGGTGGAAGAGTCCTTGATGTATATAGACCATCTTCAACTATGCCAGTTTTTGCTAAAGCCGGCGGGATCGTTCCAATGGATCAAAGATGTGAAAATGGAACAGATAATCCTGAGAATATGGATGTCAAAATTTTTGCAGGAGCAGATGGCAGCTTCTCTATGTACGAAGATGATGGGTTTGCAAAAAATACAGAATACGGGACAACAAAAATGTCTTTGAAGTGGCATGAAAAAGATACCGACTGGTCTATATTCCAAATCCAGCAGCCTGAAGGTCATCTGGACTGCCTGCCAGAAAAGAGACAATTCAATTTAACCTTTGTAGGCTTCTCTTATGACGATGAACCAGAAGTGTTTGTGAAAGACCAGAAAGTGGATGTCAACGTTATGAAAAAAGGTCGATTCACGACAATTGAAATTCCAGAACAAGATATCGATGCTTGGTACTTTGTAAGATTCAAAGGCGTTTCAGCCAAGAAAAATGATATGCTTGGAGAGGTATTCAGTTTTCTAGATCGAGCACAGTTATCAACGAACTTAAAAGAAAAAATTTATACAACTGTGCGTAAAAGTAGAAATAGTGCCAGAGTCATCAGTGGTTTACTGGCACTGGATATTGATCCTGATTTACTTGAAGCGCTGAGTGAACTCATCTGGGCAAATCCAGGAGATACAGATTGACGACAAGAGTTAACAGATAATGAGTGGAAAGAAGAGGCTAGAAATATTCTAGGCCTCTTTTTATTTAGTATGATTAGAGTAAAGAGAATGGTACAATAGAGTTTAGAAAAGATCGTTTAATAAACTATTACTAGCTAGTTAACGATGCATAAATAGCAGAGTATGATCAAATTTTTTTAGGGAAGCGAGTTTGTCTATGAAGAAAGTCGTATTTTTTGATATCGACGGTACACTGGTATCAAGTCAGAATCATATTCCTGAATCAACCAAAAGAGCTATAAAAGCTTTGAAACAGCAGGGAATTCTACCAGTCATTGCAACAGGAAGAGCAACAGTTCTATTAGAAGAAGTTAGAAAAGAACTTGAAATTGACAGTTATATCGCAATGAATGGTCAGTTGGTCGTCTTAGAAGGTGTACCGATATTTACAAACCCTCTACCAAAAGACGTATTGAATCGACTAATGGAAAAAGCCGCACAAGATCGTAAAGGAATTGTGCTGTGTGGGACAGAAGATATTTACAGTAATTCCTTTGTTTCTCTAGTCAAAAGAAGTTCTGTTTTGAGTGTTTTGAAACATATTGGCAAGTTGATTCCAAACCGTATCCAGATGTCTTTGTTCAGTCGTTTGATTCGAAAGCCACCAAAACCGGAAGCTTTTGAAGGGAAAGATATTTGTCAGGTTCTTTTAGAATTAGACAAAAAAGAGGAAACAACCTATAAAAACCAGTTCCAAGAACTGCACTTTACAAGATCAAATGATTATACTGCCGATGTGATTAGTGCTAATATTTCTAAAGCTACAGGAATTGATCAAGTCATTCAGCAATTAGGCATCGATATTCAGGATACTTATGCCTTTGGAGATAGTTTGAATGATCTCGAAATGATTCAGCATGTCGGAACAGGTATCTCAATGGGGAATGGTTGGAAAGAATTAAAAGAAGTTGCAGACATCATTACAGAAGATGTCTCTGAAGACGGTATTGAAATTGCTCTAAAAAAACTAAACTTGATTCCTTAAAGCTACTATAACTGCCTCGTTTTTTTGAGGCAGTTATTTTAGTTTATCTATCCACTTGTCTCAGTTCAGCTCAGTCTAATGTTAACGATCGTACAGGCAGTAATAATTTTTGTTTGTGATACTAGGTGGAAAGAAATAGGATTTAGAATGAGAGGCAGTCATCGAGGGGAAAACAGAGGGAATGGGTCATGAATTTTGTGCATAATGCAAGGCTGGCTTTGGTTCTCGTCTTCAAACTGATGTTGTTGTATGCTATACTATTCAAGTATTCAATTAAAGAGTCAGAGACGATCGAATAAGATGCATGCATCTTTATAAATAAGTATCAATCATCTAGGAGGACACGAATTTGTCTGGAGAAAATTCATTTTATATTACTACACCAATCTATTATCCGAGTGGAAAGCTGCATATCGGTAATGCTTATACAACGATCGCTTGTGACGTTGTAGCGCGTTATAAAAGACTACAAGGATTCGATACGTTTTATTTAACCGGAACAGATGAACATGGACAAAAAATTGAAACAAAAGCAAAAGATCTAGGTCAAACGCCGCAAGAATATGTAGATGGTATGGCAGAAGGCATTCAGGATTTATGGAAAACTCTTCAAATCTTAAACGACCAGTTTATTCGCACAACAGATAAACAGCACAAAGAAGTGGTTGCGAAGATTTTTGAAAAACTTCTTGAACAAGGCGATATCTATTTAGGAGATTACGCTGGATGGTACTCTGTTTCTGATGAAGAATTTTTTACAGAAACACAGCTTGAAGAAGTCTACCGCGATGAAGCAGGAAATGTAACTGGCGGGATAGCGCCAAGTGGACACGAAGTAGAATGGGTAAAAGAAGAATCCTATTTCTTTAAGATGAGTAAATACGCGGATCGATTACTGGATTACTACGAAAGTCACCCTGAATTTATTCTTCCAGAATCTAGAAAAAATGAAATGATCAATAATTTTATCAAGCCAGGTTTAGAGGATCTAGCTGTATCTCGTACAACATTTGATTGGGGTGTTCCAATCCAATCGAATCCTGAACATGTGATTTATGTATGGATTGATGCGTTATCTAATTATATTACAGCACTAGGCTATGATCCTGATTTAGGTGGATTTGAAAATCAACCTGAACAATTTAGAAAATATTGGCCGGCAGATGTGCATATGGTCGGTAAGGAGATTGTTCGTTTCCATACGATTTATTGGCCAATCATGTTGATGGCTCTTGACTTGCCATTACCGAAGCAAATTTTCGCCCATGGCTGGTTACTGATGAAAGACGGTAAAATGTCTAAATCCAAAGGAAATGTTGTATATCCGGAATTCCTTGTAGAGCGTTATGGATTAGATGCCTTAAGATACTATCTGATGCGTGAAGTTACATTCGGAAGCGACGGTATTTTCACACCAGAAGAGTTCGTGAACCGTATGAACTTTGACTTGGCGAATGACCTTGGAAACCTATTGAACCGTACGGTAGCGATGATCAACAAATATTTTGACGGTCAAGTACCTGAATATAAAGGCAACGTAACAGCCTTTGATGGAACATTACGTCAAACTGCTACCGATTCAATTAAAGAATATAATGAACATATGAACACGATGCAATTCAGTTCAGCATTGTCTTCAGTGTGGACTTTGATTTCTCGTACAAATAAATATATTGATGAAACACAGCCTTGGGTGCTTGCAAAAGAAGAATCCAGTAGAGAAGAACTAGCGAGTGTGATGGTACATTTAGCTGAAAGTCTAAGAATCGTTGGGATTTTACTTCAGCCAGTACTCGTTGAAACACCGGCTAGAATCTTTGAACAATTGGGTGTATCTGAGAAGAATACAGCTTGGGAAACAGTTTTATTCGGACAATTCCCTGAAAACACCTCTGTTATTAAAAAAGGTGATCCGATTTTCCCAAGACTGGATAAAGAGGAAGAAATTGCAGCTATACAAGAAGCAATGGCTTCTACAAGTCCAGCTCAGGAGGAAGAAGACGAAGATGAGTGGAATCCAGAAGAGGTTCAACTTTCTTCCGTTAAAGAAAAAGAAATCAAATATGATGTTTTTGACAAAGTGGAACTAAAGGTAGCTGAAATTATTTCTTGCGAACGCGTTGAAAATGCAGACAAATTGCTGAAATTTCGACTAGATGCAAACGATGAAGGTGGACATCGTCAAATTCTTTCTGGGATTGCAGAATACTATCCAGAATTCGACCAATTGATTGGTAAAAAAGTTGTGATTGTTGCGAATCTGAAACCACGTAAAATGCGTGGAGAAATCAGTCAGGGTATGATTCTTTCTGCTGAAGATGAAAAAGGGAATTTAACAGTTGTTGAGGCGCCTAAGCATATGCCTAACGGATCAATCGTAGCATAAAGTGAAAATCGGATTGAATGTAATTAGTGAAGAGCTGGGGATCATCCTGGCTCTTTCGTTTTGGCTGGTTATGGAATAGGAAAAAAGGAAGGCAGGATTATATGTTTTTTGATACACATACACATCTGAATGTTGATAAGTTCAAAGGCGAAGAAGCTGAACTGATTGAAGAAGCTAGAAAACAGAATGTTAAAAAGATGGCAATTGTAGGATTTGATACGCCGACAATTGAAAAAGCATTACAACTTAGCCAGGATTACGAAGGCGTTTACTCTATTATTGGCTGGCATCCTACAGACTCAGAAACCTATATAGATCAAGTTGAAGAAAAGCTGATTCAACAGTTGCAACTTCCAAAAGTCATTGCAATGGGCGAAATGGGACTGGATTATTACTGGGATACCGCTTCAAAAAAATCTCAACACGAAGCCTTTAAGAGACAAATCAAAGTCGCTAAAGAATTAAAGTTACCAATTAGTATTCACAATCGCGATGCAACGGAAGACACCTATAAGATTTTAAAAGAAGCACAAATTCAGGATATTGGTGGAATCATGCATAGTTTTAATGTCGATACGTATTGGATGGAAAAGTTCCTTGATTTAGGGATGCACATCTCATTAAGTGGTGTTGTAACATTCAAGAATGCTCCTGAAGTAAAAGAGGTTGCTCAAACAGTGCCATTTGATAGATTACTGATCGAGACCGATGCACCTTATTTAACACCGATGCCTTATCGTGGAAAAAGAAATGAACCGAGTTACGTAAGATTCGTAGCTGAAGAAATTGCGCGCTTGAGAGCGTGTTCGATTGAAGAAGTCGCTACTCAAACCACGAAAAATGCTGATAAGCTGTTCAAACTGACTTAAGACAGGAGTCGTGAGTTGAAAAAATTACAAGAAATGATTGTCGTTGAAGGAAGAGATGATACGAAAAGAATTCAACTAGCCGTTAACGCGGATACGATCGAAACAAATGGTTCTGCTATAAACGAAGAAATCTTGGAGAGAATCGAACTTGCTCAACAAACACGAGGGGTCATTGTCTTCACTGATCCTGATGTTCCAGGAGAAAAAATCCGTAAGATAATTTCCAGAAAAATACCTGGCGTAAAACATGCTTTTTTGAATCAAGATGAAGCGCGACCGAGTAAAAAGGGGAGTTTGGGCATTGAGCATGCTTCTATTGAAACCATTCAAAAAGCACTGGATGGCTTGTATGGAGATCGTACAGATACGGTCCCAGCGATTGATAGGAAATTTCTTTTAAGTAAAGGATTGATGGGAAAACCACATTCCAAAGAGCTTAGAATTAAATTAGGAAATGAATTGAGAATTGGATATACTAACGGTAAACAGCTGGAGAAAAGGTTGAACATGTTTGGTATTACTCAAGAAAAAGTCGAACAAGCACTATTGAAAATACGAAAGGAGGAAGCAAATGGAGGAATATAAAGAAATTGCCACACCAGCTAGAACAAAGGCGATATTAGATAAATACCGTTTAGCTGCTAAGAAAAGTTTAGGACAAAACTTTATTGTTGATACGAATATTTTAGAAAAAATCGTCAATGCTGGTGCAGTGGATGATCGTACAACTGTAATAGAGGTAGGTCCTGGGATTGGCGCATTGACTGAACAAATTGCCAAACAAGCAAAAGAAGTGGTTGCCTTTGAGATAGATGATCGTCTGCTTCCAGTTCTCAAAGATACATTGTCTCCGTACTCCAATGTTAAGGTGATTCATCAAGATATATTGAAAGCAAATCTGGAGACTTTTGAAGAAGAGTATTTAAAAGATGCAGAACGTGTTGTTGTGATTGCTAATTTACCTTATTACGTTACTACGCCCATTATTTTGAACTTTTTGGAGTCATCATTACCGATTGATAGCTTAGTCCTAATGATGCAAAAAGAAGTAGCAAATCGTTTATCCGCAAGTCCAGGCACAAAGGCCTATGGCTCGCTTTCAATTGCTGTTCAGTATTATATGGACGCAGAAGTAGCGCTTATCGTACCTAAAACAGTTTTTACCCCTCAGCCAAATATAGAGTCAGCAGTCATTAAATTGACGCGTAAAAAAGATGCAGAAGTCGTTGTAAAAGATGAGACCGTCTTTTTCCAAGTAGCTCGTTCTGCTTTTGTTCAAAGAAGAAAAACCTTGTGGAATAACCTTCAAGTCGCTTATGGAAAAGAACCAGAAATTAAAGAAAAACTTCAACTCGCATTGGAACAAGCTGAAATTGATCCTAAAAGACGAGGAGAAACATTGTCGTTAAAAGAATTTGGAAAACTTGCTGATGCGCTTGTTGAACAGAACTTGGTTATGCAAAATAATCAAAAGAATTAATCACATAAATTCATCTCACAAGATAGACACAGTTGTCTGAAAAGTGGGATGGATTTTTTTAGTAGACGAACGAACGGAACTGAAGGGCTTTTTGAGAGATTTAAATGTAAAATGTTCGGTTTTTTTGGTTTCACTCAAAATAGAAGAGACTACGTATAGAAGTTTAGTATGGAAATAAAAGTCTATATTTACTAAATAATCAAATAATTGAGAATTAAGATAAGTGAAGTCAAACCGACTATATTAACTTGAAGGTATTATACAGAATAATGTAAAGTTTAAGTAAAAAGTATAAAATTATCGTAAAATGTCTTAAAAACGAGTGATTAGATGATTAAGAAGCTTATTAACAAAAATAAATACAATAAGCTTTGTTAAAATAATACGGATGAACGGATTGAGAAACAAAGGTTTATGGTAAGAGATATAACAAAATGATTAGATTATTAAAAAATCACCATATTTTAGTATATGATTTGAATTCGATCTTTATTTTCAAATTTTCTTTTAATTTTCGTGTTTATGTGGTATACTTTATTTATAACTTTGTGAGGTGAGTCGATTATGCCAATTACTATAGCAAGTATAAAGCAAAATCTTGACGGTCAATTAGGGAAAGAAATTAAATTGACAGCTCAAGCCGGACGAAAAAAAACGACGGAACGCAAAGGAATACTGACAGACACATTTCCTGCCGTGTTCATTGTTGAATTAAACAAAGAAGAAAATGCTTATGAACGTGTTTCATATAGTTATGCCGATGTTTTAACACAGACAGTTGAACTAGAATTTTTAGGTAGCGAACTTTAAAGTAAATTAGTTTGATGAAAGTAAGTCTCATTTTGACTTGCTTTTTTTATAAACTAAGCTATAACCCGTACATATCTCAACAAAACATAAAGCCACCAATTTTCAGGATAAATTCCTAAAAGCTGGTGGCTTTTTTTATGGCGCTACAATCTCAACTTTTATTCTATCGGGGTCTTCGAAATAAACAGCGTAATGAGATTCCCCTCCTGCGAATGGATGTTTTTCAGAATAAAGAACAGAAATCTGCTTTTCTTTTAACTTTTGTGTAAGTTGGTCGACGTGTTCTGTCGATTCAGCATGAAAGGCTAGGTGGTTTAGTCCTACTCGGCACCTATGGTAAGAAATATCTAAAAAACGTTCTTCTGCTTGTACAAAAACGAGATAAGTATCTTCTAGCTTCCAGCTTTGTCCTTGTTCCCATTTCTGATAAGGCACATACCCCAATTCCTCGAGTAGCCATCCCCAAAACTGAACCGATTGTTTTAAATTAGATACATACAGTTCCAAGTGGTGTAATAGACCACGATTCATATCATTCAGCTCCTTAAACTTCTTATTAGTTGGTAGTTTATCAGAAACGAATGGGTTTGAGAATGACTGTATACAGAGACATCCTACAACAATGGTTCAATGAGATAAATTATTTAGCATGCACAATCTGTGTCACAACAAGACAGGTCTTCCAGAAACATCTGGTAATCTTTATATAGTTGTAAAGCCAGAGGATCAATGGGAAGAGAAGCTCTGCGAGCAATCTCGTTGGCAATGTAGGCAAATCGCTGGCGATATTTATAAATGAAACAAAGGATAACCCCTTCGTGTTCGACCTGAGAACCGACCATGAATAAGTTTTTAGAAATCGTTGATTCATCATATGAATTTAATACTGCTCGATCCTCAACAATTTCAAACAAATTTTTGATTAAAGGTGATTGGACGTTAGAATAACCTGTAGCGATGATGGGTTTGCCTGGAATAGGGAAAGTTTCATCTTCTTCAGAAGTCAGAATATACTGATTTTCAACAGTAGCAATCTCAGTAACTCGAATATCAGTATAGATGGTAATAAAGTCAGCTACTTCGCGGTAACGTTCTCTCGTGTAAAGTGACAAAGACTGACTCGGATCTGAAGACTCGGAATCAATTCCGGCAGTGCTTGTATAGATGGTCGATTTGATGTTCATTTTAGCTAATTGAATTGCAGCATCAAAACCAGATTCATTTCCCCCAATGATGGCAACTTCTTCTTGATTAGCAAAACAAGCATAATCCCCTAATTCTGTGTAACGTAATCCATGTTTATATCCAGACAATCTTTTCTGATCAGGGTAAGAAACATCCCCTAGCGCTGTAATTAGGAAGGTGGAATGATAGTTATTGAATTCACCGTAAACAATATAGCCATCTTTTGTTTTTTCAATTCTTTGAATGGTTTCGTTTGTCGAAACAGGTACTTTGAAGTAGTGAGCAACTTCTGTAAGGTATTCAGCATATGATTCGCCAGAGAGGTGTTCGGAGTCTGCATAGTAACCTGGAGAAGTATCAGGAGTAATAGCATTCATATCCGGAAAACCGAATCCATTAGTATTAAACGACGGAGAAATAAATCTAGTTTTCGTATTCCAATCTAAAAACGATTGCCCAATCTCACCCTTATCGATAACTTGAATGTTTTCGATGCCTAATCTTAGCAAAGCAGTAGCTGTACCAATACCAGCAGGACCGGCACCGATGATGGTTACGAGTTTATTGATTTTCATAAAGAACAACCTTCTTTCTAGGATAAATAAGCTTTGTCAGTTTAACTGAAATCTGCGCTCCGATAGCGGCGATAACTAGAATTAAACCAATTGCTGTCATCTGGTTTAGTGCATAGGAAAAGCTTCCGCCTAATAATAAGCCAGCTTGTCCGTTAGGTGTAAATATAGGATTAGCCAAAAGAATCAACCCTACAGTACCGATTATTCCGCCGACACCGTTTAAGACAAATGAATCTACAGGATCATTGAAAAGAGATCGGTTTCGAAGGTGGCAAGTTATAACGCCACTAATAACGGCAACAGTAAACAATGAAATAGGTGAAGCGTACCCGACTAGGGCAGTGCTGGTGACCAACCCCACCATCATTCCAGTAAGTATATCTTCACTAATCAATGAGGCATTCTGTACAATCAGGAAACCAGCTGTTCCACCAGCAATCGCTAAAATCGTATTCAAGATAACTAGTCCAGAAAAAGAACCCGCTGAACCTAGTGGGCCAAGATTGAATCCAAACCACCCAAAACAAATCAGAGTTGTTGCAATATAATTGATCGTCATACTGGAGTGTCTGTCTGGTACCTCTAAAAGTTCTTCTGTAAAGGTTCTAGCTAAAATCAAACTGGCCACACCAGCTGTAAGGTGAACAACCAGTCCACCGGAAAAGTCCAATGCGCCTATACGATTTAAAAAACCTTGATCATTCCAGAGTAAATAAGCAGAAGGAACATAGACGACTAGTAACCATATGGGAATAAATAAGACAAAAAATTTCCAGTCTACTTTATGAATCAAAGTACCAATAAACATACCGGCTGCATATAAAAAGAAACATCCTTGTAGCACAACATCGAGGATGAGCTCATTGTCACCTTGTTGCATAGCGCTTACGTACGAAGAAAAGCCTTCTAACAAAGACATATTCATATTGAAAGTTAATAAGTATCCGAATATTACCCACGAAATAAAAGCTACAAATAGGCCAACGGATGTCATAATCAACGTATCGCTGACTTTGCCTTCTGAAGAATTACTACCGTACAATACCGGCACGCTGAATAACATCGGCCACATAATTAAAATACAAATCATTATAAAAATTGTGTCCAAAATCTCACTCCTTATTTTTAAAACGTAATTGTTACGATTTGGATTCAGTATAGCATAGCTGTCAAGTCTAAGGGTTATTTTGAAAAAACAGATTTGTTAGAGTAAATTTTTTATATTCCAGAGTAAATCCTTTAAAATAGAATCAACTACAACATTTGTGAAACTGAAAAGGAGGGAGAACTTGGAAATCACAGAAAAAGCACCCGCAAAAATCAACTTAACTTTGAATGTGATTGATAAAAGGAAAGATGGATTCCATGAAATGAGACTGATCATGACATCCATTGATTTATCAGATAGGCTGACGTTCACTAAGCTGAGTGAAGACATCATTTCTTTATCTTCCAATTCGGCCTTTATTCCTTTAAATAAAAAAAACATTGTTTACAAAGCTGCAAAATTACTGAAAGAACGCTACGGAATTAAAAGAGGCGTTCATATAGGTATTGAAAAAAATATTCCTGTCGCAGCGGGATTGGGCGGCGGAAGTAGTGATGCAGCAGCGACCTTAAGAGGCTTAAATCGCCTCTGGGACTTAAGACTTTCGTTAGAGGAATTATCAGATATTGGCAAAGAGCTTGGATCTGATGTACCGTTTTGTATCTATGGCAAAACAGCTTATGCAACTGGTAAAGGAGAAGTCATTCAGCTTATCGGAGACTTCCCTCAATGCTGGGTTATTGTGGTCAAACCTCCTAAAGGGATTTCAAGTTGGACTGTTTTTGAAGAACTGGATCTTTCTTCCATTCCTACTTATGATCATCATAGAATGATTGAAGCGATCAATGATGGCCGTTACAAAGAAGTTGTGCAACTTGCTGGTAATGCTTTGGAAGAAATTTCTGCCAAAAAACATCCGATGATTAAGAGAATCAAAGAGAAAATGGAGACTTTTGGAGCAGATGTTGCAGTGATGAGTGGGACAGGTCCGACTGTGTATGGACTGACACAGCAGCGATCTAAAGCACAAAGGATTGTAAACGGACTCAAAGGCTTCTGCAAGGAAGTCTATCTAGTCAGAACACTAAAATAAATAGATTACTGAATTGAATCTTCAACAGGGGGTTCAATTTTTTTATTGAAAAGTTATTGACAGTTCGAATAAAATACTATAATGTTATACATCGTAATGATTACGATTTATAAAAAGAAGAGGATGAGTACATAAATGAATAAGATTTTAAAAATGTCAGGTATTGTATCAATTGGTATATTGTTGGCAGCGTGTCAAGATAACACAAGCGCAGATTCTCCAGATCAAAGCAATGAAGCACAAACAGAAGAGAGTGAAGCTACACCAAGCTCAGTCGCTATAGAAGGATTAGCGCATCACTACCATACTGGAGACGAAATAGAATTAACTGCTGTACCTGATACAGAAGCTAGTTCAAATAACTGGCAATGGTATATGAAGGCAGCTGATGCAAGTGATTGGTCACCAGTCGCTGGACTAACTTCTGATACTTTCTCAAGAGAAGCAACAGAAACAGGGCTACAGATCAAAGCTGAATTATTAGATTCAGACGACGAAACACTTGTGGAATCAAATACAGTGGAAGTTGAAATTGACGATCATGGTGCAAACGATGAAGTCGGTAGAAGAATTTACAGTGGTTTCTTCTACAATACAGAAGTTGAAGATCGTCCATTATCAGATTGGGCAGGAGATTGGCAATCAGTCTATCCTTATTTAGAATCTGGAGCTTTGGATGAAGTGTTTGAAGCTAAAGCAGATAAGAGTGATTCAATGAATGCTGAAGAATATAAAGAATATTACACAGAAGGATACATTACTGATGTAGATCGTATGGTCATTGATGAAGACAGCTTTACATTCTATCAAGAAGATGGAACAGAAATGACTGCAGATTATGACTATGACGGATTTGAAATTTTGACATACGAAAAAGGAAACAGAGGCGTGAGATTTGTTTTCAATAAAGTAGATGGTTCAGAAGATATGCCTGAATATATCCAATTTAGTGACCATGATATTTCTTCCCAAAAAGCACACCACTATCACCTATACTGGGGAGATGACCGTGCGGAACTGTTGGAAGAAATGGATCACTGGCCAACTTATTACCCATCAGTTTTAGATGAAGAAGGTATTGTCAGAGATATGTTAGCTCACTAAAAAGAGTCGAATATAAAATTGACATCTGGTATCTATCTATGATATCTTTTAAATCGTAATGTATACGATTTTTAAAATTAGTTATTAAAAGTCAACTACTTTCAAAAGATTTTGAAAGTAGTTTTCTGTTTGAACAAAGAGATTCAATGACAACTATTAAAGGAGATTTTTAAATGAAACATAAACGCATAGCTTCGGCAATGATTGGACTGACAGCAGCGACTACACTTTTCGCTTGTACGCCTCAAGGCTCTGGACAGAATTCAGACGCAACTACGAATGAAGATGCAGAACTTTCTATTGTCACTTCCTTTTATCCAATGTATGAGTTTACGAAACAGGTAGCGGGAGATCGTGCTGATATCCGTCTGATGGTTGGTGGCGGAGATGATGCGCACCACTACGAGCCGAGTGCTCAAGACGTTGCAGCAGTAAATGAAGCAGATTTATTTGTCTACAGTAGTGATAGTATGGAAAGCTGGACAGAGAGTTTATTCAATACGATTGACAATGATGATCTAGTTATTCTAAGTGCGTCTGATGGAGCTGTTTTAGATACTGAAGACCAGAGCAGTGAAGATGTTGAGCAATCTGGGAAAGCAACGATTGAAGGTGTCGCTGGACATTACCATACTGGAGATAGTATTGAGTTAACCGCAACTGTAGAAGAAGAGACTTCTTTAGATCACTGGCACTGGTATACACGTGAAGACGAAAATGCAGAATGGGAAGCAATCTCTGGGGAATTCAGTTCAGAATTGACTTACGAAGCACCCGCAGAAAGTTTTGAAGTTCAAGCAATTCTATTTGGAGAAAGTCATGATGTGTTTGCTGAATCGGACCCAGTGACGATAGAAATAGACAATCACGGACATGATCATAGCGAAGGCGAAGCACATGACCACGAACACGGTGAAGGCGAAGCACACGACCACGAGCACGGTGAAGGCGAAGCACACGACCACGAGCACGGTGAAGGCGAAGCACACGACCACGAGCACAGTGAAGGCGAAGCACACGACCATGGACACGGCGAAGGCGAAGCGCATGACCATGGACATGGCGAAGTTGTTGGTGGATCAGAAGGTCTTGAAGTTGCTGGATTAGCTGGACATTATCACACAGGAGATGTGATTACCTTAAAAGCTGAAACAGAAGACGAAGTTGCACAATGGCAATGGTCAACACGTCAAGACGAATCAGCTGAATGGTCAGTTGATGCTGCCCAAACAACAGATGAATTTGAGGCAACTGCTGAGAGTGAAAGTTTTGAAGTTCAAGGTAGCGGACTTGATGAAGACGGTAATGAAGTTGTAAACACAGGAACGATCGATGTAATTGTGGACAATCACGAAAACGAAGATCCACACAGCTGGTTAGATCCAGTATTCGTTCAAGAGCAAGTAAACGGAATCAGAGACGCGTTGATTGAAATCGATCCTGAAGGTGAAGATGTTTACACTGAAAATGCAGCGAATTTCAACGCTGAACTTCAAGAACTAGATCAAGAATTCCAAGATGCATTCGAAGGCGCTGAAAATCGTGTATTCGTTGTTCAACATCAAGCATTCGGATATATTGCAGATCGATATAATTTGGAGCAAGTTGCCATTGGTGGTTTGTCTACAGAAGTAGAACCAAGTCCTGCTAGAATTGCTGAAATTGGTGATTTAGTTCAAGAAAAAAATGTACCCGTTATTTATTACCAACAAGGTGCAAATTCTTCTATTGCTCAAACAGTAGCAACAGAAACTGGAACTGAAACAGCTGTACTACATGACTTAGAAAGTTTATCTGAAGAATTACAATCAGAAGATTTAGGGTATATCGATGCGATGAGACAAAATATTGAATCATTAAAACTAAGTATCAACTAATAGAAATAGGACAAGACAGGGCAACTCTTTTAGTCAGCTGACTTTGAGGCGTTTGTCCTTTTGTTCCGTTTAGATTAGTATTGCATTGATGCAAGGATTAAAGTAGAATACCGAAGAGAACTTAGGCGTTTGTAGAGAGGGTGTAAAGATGCATTATATAGAAGTAGATAATCTCGCTTTTCATTATGAAAATGAACCAGTACTAGATAATATTTCATTTCAAGTAAACTCTGGAGAATTTGTTATGCTGACAGGAGAAAACGGTGCAGCAAAGACAACATTGCTCAGAAATATTTTGGGTTTGCTGAAACCGACGAAAGGCAATGTTCAATTATCCAAGAAAAATAGATGGGGAACCAACCTTGTAGTTGGCTACGTGCCACAACAAGTAGCGTCCTTCAATGCTGGTTTTCCCAGTACTGTACTTGAACTAGTTCAATCTGGTCGATATCCTAGAGGGAAATGGTTCAAAAAATTGGATAAAGAAGATAAAGAGCATGTCCAACGTTCCCTTGAATCTGTTGGGATGTGGGATATGAGACATAAGAAAATTGGGGAATTATCTGGTGGTCAAAAGCAGAGAATTTCTATAGCGCGCATATTTGCAACCGATCCAGACTTATTCGTACTAGATGAACCAACTACTGGGATGGATGTACAATCCAGAGAAGAATTTTATAAACTTTTAAAACATAATAGTGAAGTGCACGGAAAAGGTGTTTTAATGGTCACGCATGATCATGAAGAACTTAAGCAGTACGTGGACAAACATATCGAATTGATCAGAAAGGAGGATTCACCTTGGAGATGTTTTTCTATGGATTCATGCAAAGAGCCTTCCAAGCATCATTCCTTATCTCACTGATTGCTCCAATTCTAGGACTGTTTTTAATCTTACGAAGACAATCGCTGATGGCTGATACTTTATCACATGTCTCGCTTGCAGGGGTGGCGTTAGGAATGCTTATGGGAGTGAATCCGACCGTTACAAATCTATTAGTCGTAGTGGCCGTTGCGATTCTTTTAGAATACTTGAGAATTATTTATCGCTCTTATTCAGAAATATCTATTGCGATTTTAATGTCTGGCGGTATGGCCGTTGCGCTTGTCCTGATGGGATTGAGTAATGGAGGGACGACTGTGAGCATCGATCAGTTTTTATTTGGTTCCATCGTAACGATTAGCCAGCAGCAGATTTGGATGCTTCTGTTATTAACCATCGTCATTTTAATTCTATACATCGTGTTTCGTAAACCAATGTACATTTTGACATTTGACGAAGAAACAGCTTTTACTGCCGGGCTACCAATCAAAGTCATGTCTATTTTGTTCAATGTTTTAACAGGTATCACGATAGCAATCATTATGCCAATTGTTGGTGCTTTGCTCGTATCTGCTATAATCGTCTTACCAGCAGCGATTTCTATGAGATTAAGTAAAAGCTTCACAGGGGTCATCTTGATTGGAATTTTGATTTCAGTATTTGGTATGATTACCGGATTAATGTCTTCCTATCAATTTGGAACACCACCTGGAGCAACTGTTACGCTGATATTTATTGCCGTATTCGTTGCAACGCTGAGTTTCAACAAAATAAAGTCTAGAATTCAAGCAAACAATATTTAAAAGTACAAAAATCAGCACAGATTAAATTTTGTGCTGATTTTTATTTACTTTAGATACCGTATTTTGTAATATTATGTTACGCGATATATCGCATGACATAATAGATAAGAGGAGTGATAGACAATGGCTTATAGCGGTGGACCGATGACAGAGGCCATGTATTACATATTGTTAGCATTGCTGAGACCCAATCATGGTTATCAATTAATGCAGTCAGTAAAGGATGTATCCAATGGCAGGCTAGAAGTGGGCCCAGGAACTTTGTATGGTGTTTTATCTCGTATGGAGAAAAGTGCATTGATTGTACTGATTGAAAAAGAGAGTACAAAAAAAACGTATAAATTAACTGAAGAAGGTAGAAAGGCATTAAAAGAAGAATTCGATCGATTAAATACGATGGTCGAAGATACTGTTCGCGAGTTAGAAGGGGGAAAATAAAATGACGAAATCTGTTTATAAACTTAGACCGACAGATTATTATAGAATGGGTCAATTCGAAAGCTGGTTGTATGATATGTCGACCAGAGGATTACACTTAAAAAAATTCGGCTTGCTTTTAGCAAAGTTTGAGAAAAGTGAACCGAAGTTTATTCGCTATCGATTAGATATCAATAGTGGAAAAAAATACTTAGCAGAACAAGATCTTTTTTATGCGCAAAATGGATGGAACTTAGTTACGCATTATGGAGAGTTTAGTGTTTATGCAGCACCAGAGTCCGCGGATATTCCAGAATTGCACACCGATTTAGTTGAACAAGCGAATTCATTAAAAAAGTTTGAGTTTCAACAAGGTGCTTTGACAGTTATTTCGATAATCGTTAATTTATTACTTGCCTATAGTTTTTATCAGTCGTGGAATACCCAACAGTTGATGGATATAGGCTACAATCATTGGTCTGATCTTTTGCTTTCGGTCATGCTAATTAATATGTGTATTGTTTTTGTTATTGACTGGTACAATATATGGTCTACAAGGAAAAAACTGTTAGCAGGAAAAGTAATCAACCATCACGCCCCATGGAAAATGGCAATTTATCTTAGGAATAGTTACAATATAATCGTGTTAGCCATTGCAATAACAATGATTGTAATTTCTGTATTAAGTATATTTAGTTACTGAGAGTATTTTATGGTTTAGAAAAGAGAACGCCAAATTACTGGTGTTCTCTTTTTGCATATTAATGTAGGAAAAATTAGTAAATGGACTTGACGAACAGATGGAATTGACGTAATATATAAATCGTAAACGTTACGATTTAGAACAGGAGGAAAACATACAGTGGCTAAAAAAAGTAAAATCGAAAAATTGAAAAAACAACAAAGAACAGTTGAAAAATATGCAGCACTTAGAAAAGAATTAAAAGAAAAAGGTGACTATGAAGCGTTGGCGCAACTTCCAAGAGATGCTTCGCCGACAAGACTCCAAAATCGCGATAGGTTAGATGGTCGTCCACACGGATATATGCGTCAGTTTGGATTATCTCGTATTAATTTTAGAAAATATGCTCATGAAGGTAAGATTCCAGGTGTCAAGAAAGCTAGCTGGTAATTTGAAAAGCTGAGTCAATACAATATGTTCGATTATGGGAGGGTACTTCCGATGAATAAGATACCTGTTACGATCATCACTGGATTTTTAGGATCTGGTAAAACAACCGTAATCAATCAACTTTTAAAACAAAACCATAATGAACGGATAGCGGTTATTGTAAATGAATATGGTGAAATCGGTGTTGATCATCAACTGGTCATTAATAGTGAAGAAGAAATTTTCCAGATGAATAATGGCTGTTTATGTTGTTCTTTGAGAGCAGACCTATCCAATGTATTACACTCGATTTTAGAAGTTTCAGAAGAAAAAGCGATTAATTTTGACCGTATCGTGATTGAAACGACAGGGCTGGCAGCGCCAGGACCAATTGTGCAGACCTTTTTCCGGTTACCATTTTTACAGGAAAGATTTGAAATCGATAGTGTGATGACATTAGTAGATTCTATAAATGCGCTCCACCAAATTGCGCACTATGAAGAATCCATTGATCAAATCGCTTTTGCTGACAAATTATGGTTAACTAAGACGGAAAAAGTGGATTCAAGAACGGAAAAGTGCTTAAGAAATAAACTCGCAAGTATCAATCCGAATGTAGAAATAGATGGTTTGAATTTGGATCAGGTTTCCTTTGTAGATTTTTGGGGTAAACAATTATTTAACCCTATTAATCTTTTAGAACAAGAACAGCTATTAGAAAATGAGCATGAACATCATGAACATCACGAACACACTCATGGAATTGTAACGATTTCTTTACAAGCCGATAGACCCTTACATCCAGTGTTGTTTGATGAATGGATGAATGAGCTGATAGTGACATTTAATATGGATATGCTTCGTTATAAAGGGATTATTCACTTATATGGTGATCCTCATCAAGTCATATTTCAAGGAGTGAATATGGCACTTGAATTTACTCACGGTCATCAATGGGAAAAAAATGAAAGATCTTCTGTATTAGTCTTTATAGGGAAACATTTACCCGTAAAAGAAATAGAGCAGTCTTTCCAAGATTGTATGGTAAAAGCAGAATTTGTATAGGAAGGAGGTATTAAAATGCCTGAAAAAAAAGATTTAGCAACGGCAAGAAGAATGATGAAAAGTCCGAATAAAAAGACAGCAAGACGAGGACTGAAAGTCGTTAAGGAAGCAAAAAGAATTCGTAGAGGTTTAAAAAAATAGGAGGTTAGGTCATGAGAGTAAATGTCACATTAGAATGTACGGAAACGGGAGAAAGACAATATATTACAACAAAAAACAAACGGAACAACCCTGAAAGACTTGAATTAAAAAAATATTCACCAAAACTAAGACGTAAAGCTTTGTTTAGAGAAGTAAAATAATTAGTAACAAAAAAAAGAATGAGTTTATAATGAACCTCTGCTTAGGAATTTGGCTAAGTAGGGGTCTATTTTTTGTGCATTTAGAGTTTAAATGATACGATTCTCTTTTAGATACGACTACAAAAATGTCATAATTAAATCGATATTTACCAGATTTTTACATTTTAAAAAGTTATGATAGAGAGTATAGATAATAACTGTAGATTAAGGAGAAAAGATATGTTTGAAGATTTTTTCATTAATATCAATATCATGATCGCACTAATTTTTACGTATATGAAGATAAGATGGAGTATTCGTGAGGAAACGCACTCTGCCTGGAAGTCGTACGTAATCGATGGATTATGTGGAGGTTTACTAGGATGGGCGCTGATGCATTTTTCCATTCGAGTAGGAACGGAAACGTTGGTTGACTTGAGATTTATCCCTATCTTATTGATGTTTCTTTTTATAGGGAAAATCCCTACTTTTATTTCCGTTGTTTTTATAGCCTGTATAAGATTTATTTATGGTGTCAATATATCGTCTTACTCGGCACTTGTTATGCTGATTAGTTTATTTATAGGCTATGTTTTTATTGAAAAATTTACACCAAAAGAAGATAGTGTCATTGTTCGTGGAATGTACATGGTGATTTATTCCAACATCGTTATTTCAATATTATTATACTATGTTGTTAGAGACTTTAATATTTTAATAGCACTGACGCCCACTTACTGGGTAATGGGGTCAATTGCTGGTTTATCTTCGATACTGCTAGTGAACTATATGAGGACCTCGGAATATTTGTACCGAAAATATGAAAATGAATCAACAATTGATTTCCTTACAGGGTTAAAGAATGTAAGAAATTTTGATAGTATCTGGAAGTACTCTGAAGAATTGGCCAATAAAAAAGGTAAGCCATTATCTTTGATTATGCTGGATATTGATCATTTCAAACGAATCAACGATACCTATGGTCATGCGGCTGGAGATTTTGTTTTGATGGAAATTTCACGTATTATGGAAGAGGTAGTTGGAAATAAAGGTTCTGTATTCAGAAAGGGTGGAGAAGAATTTGCTATCATTCTTCCTCTATTTAGAAAAGAACAAGCAGAAGAAATGGCAGAGAATGTAAGAAGTAGGGTTGAAAGACATCGATTTGCCGTTGATGACGAAACAAAACTATCGGTAACGATCTCATGTGGCTATGTAAGTTATCCGGAGATTGTTAAGCAAACAGATAATATGGTTGAACTTGCCGACGTAGCACTTTACCAAGCAAAAGAAACGGGTAGAAATAAAGTACTCTCATTATAATAAAAAAATAGTGAAAGGATGAGGAAACATGAGCACGTATCAAATCGTTTATTTGATCTCGGTATTACTTATTTTATCAGGATGTTATATGTTTGGTAAAAATAATCAAACGGTATTAAGAATCAGTATTCTATTATTTTTAGGATTTCAACTGTCCTACCTCATCTGGCGTACAACAAGTACATTGCCAACCGTATCTATTTTGAGTATTATCGCAGGCTTGGCGTTGCTCTTTACGGAATGGATGGGGTATATACAGAGTTTGATTACTTCGACATTGTTTTGGAAAAAGAACAAACGAAAGAAGGTTTTCCTTTCTTCTTTCGAAACGTTGCCGACAGTGGATATTATGATTGCAACGTATAATGAACCAGTTGATTTACTTAGGAGAACGATTGTCGCTTCTCAGTTAATGGATTATCCCGATGATTTGTACGACATACTCGTTTGTGATGATGGAAAACGAGAAGACGTCAGAGTGTTATGTGAAGAGTTAGGTGTGCGACATGTTACTAGAGAAGACAATAAGCATGCTAAAGCCGGAAACTTAAATCATGCCATGGAAGTCTCGACCGGAGAAATCATCGTGACAATGGATGCAGATATGATTCCAAGAGCGAATTTCATGCAAGAAACTCTAGGGTATTTTTCGGATGAGAAAGTCGGGTTTGTACAAGTACCTCAGGCGTTTTATAATGATGATCCTTTCCAGTTCAATTTATTTGCAGGTGACCGCATTAATAATGAGCAAGATTTCTTTATGCAGAAGTTAGAAGAAAAGAAAGATATTTACAATGCTACAATGTATATCGGAAGTAACGCACTGTTCAGACGGAAAACCATGGAGGAAATCGGAGGATTTGCTACGGGGGTCATTACAGAAGATATGGCGACTGGGATGTTGATTCAAGCTGGTGGATGGGAAACGGTATTTGTCAACAAAGTACTGGCAGTAGGATTGGCACCTGAAACGTTCAAAGATTTATTGAAACAAAGAGACCGTTGGTGTAGAGGAAATATACAAGTAGTAAGAAAATGGAATCCTCTGAAAACCAAAGGCTTGAGCTTTATGCAAAAACTTCTTTATATGGATGGCATTCATTATTGGTTCTTTGGTCTTTATAAACTGGTTTATCTGATTGCGCCCATTCTTTACCTGGTTTTTGGAATCATTGTACTGAATGCTACCTTTATTGATCTAATGATCTATTGGGTTCCAGCCTTTATTTCTTCTCAAGTTTTCTCTAATTTAATTTCTGAGAAAAAAAGAACAACGATGTGGACGAATGTATACGATTCTGCACTAGCACCATCTATGTCGTGGGCCATTCTCTCAGAAATTTTCCTGAAAGGGAATGGGAAGTTCAATGTCACTAGAAAAGGCATTCAAACGAATGAGCGTCAATTTTTATGGAGAGCCAGCTGGTTCCATATTGTACTTGCCGTGCTATCCTTTATTGGTATTTTTAGGGTTATACTAGCTTTAGTTGCACCAGAGCTTGTAGATCTTCAAATAGATAGTGTCTATATCAACTTGTTCTGGGTGCTGTATAACTTAGCTGGAGTACTACTGGTGATTATGATTTTCTTTGAGCGCCCGCGTTACCGGACAGCAGAACGATTTATTATTACTAAGGGAGCTAATATTACAGATAAAGACCAGAAAATCCAAGCTAATATCGAGGATTTAAGCGAGTATGGAGCTAGGTTATCTGTTGATACTAACGCAATCAAAGAAAAACTGTCTACAGTAGATTTTGTTGTGGAAGGTGGACCAGCATTGAACGCAGAAGTACGCTGGGTGGATAAGAACAAAGAAGGTAAGACAGAACTAGGTATTCAATTCAAATCCTTGGATAAAGAGCAGTATCGTTTTATCATTCAGACAATCTATAGTAATCCCAAAAGTAAGATTGGAGAAAAAAGTTATAGAAAAGCTGGACTCTTACCGACAGCTCTTGGTTTTTTCAAACAAACGAAAAAAGCTCCGGCTTCCAAAACTCGGATGATTCTTCGAGAAAAAATCAAGACGAATGGTTTGTTAACGTATCAGCACTTGAAGTATTCAGCTTCTATCATTGATCTTAGTGAAGAAGGCGCACAAATCAAAACAAAAGCAAAACTTAAAAAAGAAGACCGTATTCTCTTAGATGCGCCTGAGAATAACATCGTAGGAAAAACAGGAGAAGTGAGATGGGTTAAAAGATCACTAGGCAGTACCTATGTAGGTATTCAGTTTGTAGATCAATAAAATAAAAAAGACTAGTTCAGTTAAAAGTGCTTGCGCCGACCCCCAGAAGTTAGACCTAAAATCTAACTTCTGGGGGTCTTTTTTAATGGCAAAATATAGTTTTGAATTTAAACATAAGATCGTAAAGGCGTATC
>NZ_JBHSUL010000010.1:0-58997 GCF_042660675.1 Marinilactibacillus sp. GCM10026970 | reverse complement strand
CCTCTCACTAAAAATGAAGCCCAAAAAAAGAAGACTTATCGAATGAAATCGATAAATCTTCTTAAGGGTAACTAATGTTACCAACACTATTTGACACAGAGCCAATTTGGACATCTATCTCTTTTTTTGTTTCATCTCTTATTTTGTTAAATCCATACCCCACAGTTTTTCTGACTGATCCATAAGGTTGGTTACATCACGAGTCAAATCAATATAAGAAAGGTTTTCCGTTTCAAGTAAGGTTTGAGTCAATGCTTCTATTTCGTACGATAGAGCAGCGGAAGAATCCCCATCTTCAACCATTTCAGTTTGGCCATCAGCATAAGTGATGACTGCTTTATCTGCTCTAGGGTAATCTAATACCGTAATATAAGCTTCCTCGCAGACGATTACACCTTGTTTAGGCATTTTTCCTCTAAAGGAAAGAGAGACACTAGACAGTTCATTGTGTTCGTTACGCATTTGAATCGTACTCATCTCGTCCACACCCGTTTCATAAAGCTTAGCCATTGTTTGAAGTTTGGTCGGTTGACTATTTAAGAAGTAGCGGACGAAAGACAAAGCATAAACGCCAATATCCAGAAGTGCACCGCCACCCAAATCTTTACTGAAAAATCGATTAGAAGAGTCTGCTTCTTTCAAACTTCCAAACATAGCATTGACCATTTTGAGCTGTCCAAATTCCCCGGACTTGATTCTTGATTTCAATTGCTTATATAAAGGCATGTGATAAATTGTCATCGCCTCAGCAATAATCAAGTTTTTATCTTTAGCCAGTTCATGGACCTCTTTAAATTCGGCTGCACTCATAACCATTGCTTTTTCACATAATACATGTTTACCTGCATTCAGGACCATTTTAATATTTTCCGCGTGGTGACTGTTAGGCGTTGCTAGGTAAATGATGTCAATTTCTGGATCAAAGCAGAGAGCTTCATAATGACCATAAGCTTTAGGTACATGATGTCTTTCAGCAAATTCCTGAGCTTTCTGTAAACTTCTTGAAGCAACAGCAGCTAATTCAGCTTGTTCTGAGTTAAAAGAATCTGCGAAACTTTGAGCAATATCACCAAGTCCAATAATACCCCATCTAATTGTAGCCATCATCATTCCTTCTTTCTATAAAATTGTTTAAAAAGATGATAAGACTTTAAATATCAGAACTTCTACTTTATCTTAATCATTTTTTTAACTGCTTACTTTAATTGTATCAAAAAAATGAAGTAACCGTTTAAAAATGTTTAGATTATCATGAGTATTTTGGTTTGAGACTTTGCGTTGTGGTAAAATGAATAGCATGAATATACTAGAGTAGGAGATTTTTAGAATGCATAAAAAATGGTTCATTTTACCTGTTGGTTTAATCGTCCTTGCAGGCTGCACGCCTGCAGATCAAACACCAATAGAGGAAACATCAAAGAGTTCCAATGGGCAAAACACATCTTCTGAAACATCTGAACAAAAAGAGGAAACAACAGAAACACTTACCGAAGAAGAAATTGCGCATCTTGAGATTTTGGAATCGTTACCAGAAGATGCAAATTCCAAAGACTGGAATCTTATTCTAGTGAATAACTGGAAGCCATTACCAGACGATTTTGAACCCAACCTTGTAGAAGTAGAACCAGATAAAGAAGTAGATGCAAGAATCGTAGAACCATTTAATGAATGGATATCTGCTGGTCTTGAGGCTGGTCATCGTCTATTTTTTGCTTCAGGTTACCGTTCTGTTGAAAGACAGCAAAATAACTATGATAATAGTATCAATAAATTCAAGAAAGAAGGCTTTACGGAAGAAGAAGCCATTTCTAAAACAGAAGAATATATCGCTATACCGAAAAGAAGTGAGCACCATACCGGTTTGGCGGTAGATATCGTTGATCAACAGTGGATTGCTGATGGTAATAGTCTGACACCAGATTATGATACTCAGGAATCGCAACATTGGTTACTGGAAACAATGACAGACTACGGCTTTATCTTAAGATACCCTGAAGGGGCAGAAACATTAACAGACATTAATTATGAGTCTTGGCATTTTAGATACGTTGGTAAAGAAAATGCCCAGTTTATCGAGGAGCACGAGCTTGTATTGGAAGAATTTATAGAATTGCTTGAAGAAAGAGAAAATCTATAAGACTAAATTATAGCGGAATCATTTTAAAGGAGTCGTTGGTTTTGGCTAAAAGGAAAACGAAAGCACGTAAGAGGGGCAAAAGAAACAAGCAGAGTCCACTTATGCTACTATTTAAAATCGGGCTAGTGTTTTTACTGTTTTTTGTTTTCTCTATCGCTTTTGTCGGTAAAAGGTTGCTAGACGATCCAGTTGGCATTTCTTCTTCTCGTGAGGAAGAATTTATTGATGAAGTTGGTGAGAACGCAGTGATTTTAAACGCAACCTATGGCATTCGTCCAAGCATCGCGATTGCTCAGGCAATCCTTGAGTCAAACTGGGGAAGAAGTGAGTTAGCGCAACGTGAAAATAATTATTATGGTATTAAAGGAACGAATGAAACAGATTATACTACAAAGGAATTCGAAGATGACGAATGGGTAGAGATCAGAGCTGAATTCAGAAGTTATAACACGTTGCTGGAGTCTATGGAAGATTATGCGAAGCTTTTGAAAAATGGAACAGATTGGGATGACAGCCTCTATACAGATGTTATTGAATCTTCGAATTATCAGGATGCTGCAAAAGCCCTTAAAGATGCGGGCTATGCTACTGACCCGGACTATCCTGATAAAGTCATCTCGCTAATTGAAACTTATGACCTTCAAAGGTTTGATAACGATACTATTGAAAACGAGGGACAAACTAATGACCAATAAAAAAGAAGTGCCAGTCGTTGAGACTAATCTAAGAAAAGATTATATTGCAGTACCTGATGTCATAAGAAATGCTAGTGGTATCAACATCAATGGCAAAAGATTTAAAGCCATGATGTTTACGACGGATATTGCGATTATCATGAACAATAACGCGGATGCCATCATGGCAGTTTATCCTTTCACGCCGCACCCAGCAATCATTGAGGCAATTACTTCTGTCTCGACAATACCTGTCCTCGCTGGAGTGGGTGGTGGAACGACACAAGGACCAAGATCAGCAAATATGGCGCTCTTTGCCGAAGCTCACGGGTGCTTGGCAGTTGTAGTGAATGCACCGACACCTATTGAGACCATTGAAGCCATCAATGAAGTTATAGATATTCCAATCATTATGACGATTGTTTCTGAATATACAGATATAGACGAAAGACTGGCTGCTGGAATCGATATTTTAAATATCTCAAATGCTGCGAATACCGCAGAACTTGTCAGAGAAATCAGAAGCAAGTATCCTAAGCTTCCCATCATTGCAACTGGTGGTCCGACAGAAGAAAGTATCAAAGAGACCATTGAAGCAGGCGCAAATGCAATCACTTATACACCACCTTCCAATGGGAAATTATTCAGCAAAAAAATGGATAAATATAGAAAAAAAGAAAAAGACATATTCGATCAATAAAAAAACAACCAATCATAGTTGAATCATTAGAAAGTAGGTAGGAATATGAAGCGATCTTCAAAAGGATTTACAAAAAATGGTAAAAGTAAAAAAATCTGGTTAATCCCCGTAGCTGTCATTCTGATTGTTCTGGTATGTATTGGAGGATATATTGGCTATACTAGATGGCAAGAAAATCGCGAAGCTCAATTAAGACAAACTCGAGCAGAGGATATTACCGAAAATTACTTAGAAGCGCTTAGATCAGAAGAAATCTCAGATATGGTTGACCTTCTATCAGAAGACTCAATTTCAAATTCTTCTTATTCAGATGAAGAAATTGTTGAAAGATATCAAAACGTTTTTTCAGTAATTGGTGCAACAAACTTGAATGAAACGATGTCACAATTAAGACTAGATGAAGAAACGGATACTTATCACTTTAACTACACATTGTCTATGGACACTTCTTTAGGCACGATAAACGATCTAGCCTACGAAACAACTCTTCATGAAGAGGGAGAAACCATGTCGGTTAACTGGGATACAACATTGATATTTCCGGATTTGGAACAGGGAGACCTTGTTAGAATCAGTTATGAAGAAGGGGACCGTGGAAGTTTGAATGATCGCAATGGCAATCTGCTTGCTGGCAACGGAGACGCTTGGCAAGCGGGACTCTATCCATTATCTTTAGGTGAAGGTAGTGCGAGAGAGGAAAATCTCAGCCGTATTGCAGATGCCTTAAATCAGGAAGTTCCAGCACTAGAAGGGTTACTCGAACAATCATGGGTCAATGAAGATAGCTTTGTACCCTTTACAGTTGTAGATGAAGGGAACAGACCGGAGCTTGCAGGCGTCCGCTATCAACAGACTGCTGCGCGTATTTATCCCTTATCTGAAGCAGCAGCTCACCTAACAGGATATGTTGGTCAAGCGACTGCCGAAGATATAGAAGCTAACCCTACCTTGCAAGCTGGAGACACATTAGGAAAATCGGGTTTAGAAGCAGCTTTTGATCAGAGACTTAGAGGAACAAAAGGTGGAAGAATCTTTATTGAGTCAGAGGAAGGCGAACAAAAATCTGTATTGATTGAATCAGAAATTAAAGACGGAGAAAATATTCGTCTTACAATAGACATCGACCTACAACAGTCATTTTACGACCAGTTACAAGGCGAACCAGGAACAGCTGTTGTGATGGAACCTGAGACAGGAGAGTTACTGGTAGCAGCTAGTTCACCTTCTTATGATCCGCAACTTTTTGTAAGAGGAATTTCAAATGAAGCGTATCAGAGTTATAACGATGATCCTAATACACCCTTTATCGCTCGTTATGCAGCAAGATACGCACCAGGTTCAACTTTTAAAATATTAACCTCTATGATTGGTTTAGATACAGGCATTACGACGCCTGAAAAACTCCACACAATTGAGGGACTACAATGGAGTCCAAATGATGATTCTTTTGGAGGACATCAAATTACTCGTGTAAGTGACGCGGTGACAGAAGTTGACTTGCAAGCAGCCATTACGTATTCAGACAATATCTATTTCGCAATGGAAGCACTCGAAATAGGTGGAGATAGATTCGTTAAGGAACTAAGTCAATTCCCATTTGGTGCCAGTATGAATCTTCCATTCAGTATGCAACCGGCTCAGATATCTAATGATGGCGCATTGAATAGACCAACTTTGCTGGCAGATACTGCCTATGGGCAAGGTGAATTATTGATGAGCCCGATTCATCAGATTTCATTTTACTCTGCTGTAGCCAATGACGGGATGATGACATTCCCTACAATCGTTATGGATGAAGAAGCAGGCGCAAATCAACTCACTCCAGTATCTTCAGAGTCTGCAGAAATTGTCAGAGAAGATCTGATTAGAGCTGTAGAAGATACAAATGGTACAGCGCATCCTTTTGCATCTCTGCCTTTCCAAGTAGGTGCTAAAACAGGAACAGCTGAAATAGAAAAAGATGGCGAAAATGTCACGAATGGATTTGTTTACGCACTGGATGCAGAGGATAACGATTTCACGTTTATTGGTTTCCTGGAAGGAAAGAGCAGTGGGGATGTAGTTGAGCGATTCTTACCCATTCTTCCAGAATTAAAAGATACTGAATAAAAAATAAAAGCAAAAAAGCCTACACTGAATGCTATTGTTCCAGTGCTCAATATGTGATATAGTGACTTTGATTTTGATAAATGAATTAAAGTGAACGTAAAAAAAGGAGAAAATATATAATGAATTCTGATCCTGGGAGTCTGCAGCCCTTAATTGGGCATGTAGCACTTATTGTTTTGTTGACGGTTGTCTATGGCATTTTCGCAGCAGTCGAAATGTCATTGATTTCACTGAATCAAACCAAAATTATCGAGTTATCAATTGAAGGAAACAAGAAAGCCAAAAAGGTGTTACTGTTGTTAGAAAAGTCGGATGATTATCTGATTGCAGTTCGTATTATTCTGACACTAGCTGCGCTCTTTAGTAGTGCGTTAGCGTCATTTTACTATACTGACTACCTGGCTGGTATGATGGGAGAATTTGCTTCTGCCAGAATTTTGAGTATGATCATTATTACATTGATTGTCTCATCTGTGTTTCTTGTATTTGGAGAGCAGCTGCCTAAAGCGATTGCTGCTCAAGACCCCGACCAAACTGCAATGTTGCTCGTAGGGATCGTTCTTATTGTTCGCAAATTATTTATCCCAATTGTTTGGACTTTGAAAATGATCACAAAACTAATGAAAAAAATGATTCCAATTAATTTTGATGCGCAGGAAGACACGATGACAAGAGATGAATTCCGTACATTTATAGAACAGAGTCATCACCATGAAGTCATCGATCTAGAAGAATTTTCAATGTTAAAAGGGGTCTTATCTCTGGACAACAAAATTGCCAGAGAAGTGATGGTTCCAAGAACCGATTCATTTATGTTGGACTACGAAGATTCGAATAAAGAAAATATTGATGCTATGTTGAACACCCCGCACTCTAGAGTGCCGCTATATTTTGAAGATAAAGATAACATACTAGGGATTGTTCACGTAAAGAACTTGTTGAAAGCTTCGAAAGATCAAGCCTTATATGATATTGATTTAAAAGAAATCAGTAATGAAGCGTTATTTGTACCGGAGACTATCTACATTGATGATTTGATTTTTCAAATGAAACGAACTCAAAACCAAATGGCTGTATTGAACGACGAATATGGTGGTGTGGTTGGTATCGTTACACTAGAAGATCTTCTTGAAGAAATCGTTGGAGAAATCGATGATGAATATGATCAGACGAATAGTTTGTTTGAAGAAGTTTCTGATCAGAAATATATCGTAGATGGATCAGCACCGATAGAAAAGTTTAATGATTATTTTGGTACCAAGATAGAATCAGAAGATGTTGATACGATTGCCGGATACTTCATAACGGAGTTTGGTAGTGTGCCGAGCAAAAACGATGAAGCATTTTTGAAATTAGAAGATTTATTGATGAAAGTAGATTCACTTGAAGGCTCCCGAATATTGACTTTACGCGTTGAAAAAATTCAGCTTGAAGATACTTTGGGAGAGCTAGTTGAAGATCAGGGATAAACAAGATCTATGGCTGAATTAGAAGAAATAACCATTCTTTTAATGAGGGAAATAGTCATATAATAAAAAGGCTGGGATGGGTCATACTTGTCTCAGCTATTATAGTATGTAAAACTTAAGGTAGGTAAAAAAGATAGGAGATTCTTGTGGATTTAGATTGGACAATGTTAATAACAATATTTTTAATAAACGTCGTTTACGTTACGTTAAACACACTTAGAATGATGCTGACTATGAAAGGGTATCAGTCGATTGCACCTTTTATTGCAATGGTTGAAATTTCTATTTACGTTGTTGGATTAGGATTAGTGCTAGACAACCTAGATAATGTCATAAATATATTCGTGTACGCCCTAGGATTTGGAGTGGGGATTTTTGCGGGTATGAAGATTGAAAATTATTTAGCACTAGGTCATATACTGGTTACAACAATTGTTCCAGAAGATGGATGGGAAATCGCTGACAAACTCAGAGATCAGGGATATGGGGTCACTACTACGCAAGCTTATGGTAGAGAAGGTAATCGATACGTACTTGAAATATTGACACCTAGATCAAATGAGCGTGATCTTTATAAAAAGATTCACCAAATCGAATCAAAAGCTTTCATCGTTTCGTATGAGCCTAGATATATTAATGGCGGTTTTTGGACGAAAAAAATTAAGAAAAATAAACTATCAAAATCCAAAAAATCTGGAAATAGTCCAAAAAGTTGAAGCAAAAAGAGTCAACAGAAGTAAGGAGCGAATATGATGATTGAATGGATTCAACCTGGAAAGACGATTGGAATTGTAGGGGGAGGGAGTGTAGCTAGATTGCTTGCACTTTCTGCGAAAAAAATGGGTTATAAGATTGGACTATTAGATCCTGACCCAATCTGTTCTGCGAGCAGCATTGCTGATTGGCATCTTAGAGCAGAACTTACAAACGAGAAAGCTTTCAGAGACTTAGCCCTCAAAAGTGATATGGTCATTTATGAAACTGAAGCCTTTCACACAGATTATTTGAGAATGATGAAACGCTCACTTCCGGTACCACAAGGAGAAGATTTACTGGCGATTTCCCAAGATAGAGTTTTACAGAAAGCTTTTCTTGAATCACACAGTATTAACATTGCTCCGTTCGCGACGATTGTCTCAATGGATGATGTCCGCGAATCTGTTCAAAGCATAGGATATCCTTGTGTGTTAAAAGCTAACCGCACAGATGAACGTTACCGTCAACACACCGTATTGTATGACGATAGCGATATTGAAAAAACGGAAGACTTATTGAATTCAGGAGCAAGCGTATTAGAAGCTTGGATACCATTTGAAAGAGAACTTTGTATTGCAATCGTAAAAGACTCATCTGGAAAAATCTTAACATATCCGGTTGCAGAAATGATGTACCGTCAAGACAAATTCTTCCAGAGTATTGTTCCTGCAAGAATTGACTATGAAGTACAGCAAGAAGTTACTCGTATTGCCCGTATTGTTGCTGAAAATATTGATTTTCAAGGGGTAATTGCTTTAGAAATACTGACCACATCTACAGGGTCACTGTATGTTAATGAGATTGTAGGACATCCTCATCAAGCCTATCATTACACAACGGACTGGGCTGAGCTTTCACAGTACGAAGCTCATATAAGAGCGGTTTGTGGATGGTCTTTACCTGAAGAAATCAAGACGCCTTCAACGAGTGTTATGAGACTGTTTAATCAAAATCAGTTAGAAGAAGCTTATACGCAAGCTAGAATACAACAAGACTGGAAATTCACCTTCTATCAAGGCGATCCAGAAGATATCTATACTGAAAAGGGGCATTTAACCGTACAGACAGATCATATCAATCAGACAGTGACCTTATTATCAGATATTGGTATGTAACTAGATTAAAATCAAGGAGATTCTAATTGAGAAAATACAGTCAATAGATAGATTGGGTGATTGATTAGAATTCAAGGACTGAAGATATGTCAAAGCAGAAAAGAAGAGAAATAGAAGCTTATCAATATATGAAAGCGAAGATTGATAATAGAGAATGGTTGCCGCAAAAGCAGCTCAAGGAGCAGGAATTGACCTCAGAGCTTAAAATGAGTCGCACACCGGTACGTAATGCGTTTCTTCAACTGGAAAAAGAAGGTCTCATTGTGATTGAGCCCTATAAAGGGGCAAAGGTTCTTTCAAAAGAAATTGATATCCGAGCTTTTCAAGATAGAATAAAATTTATTGAACTCATGATCATACATTATTTTCTAAAGCTTGAAAAAGAAGAAAAAAGTATCGATATGAAAGCACCTGCTGAAAAATTACAAAGTATGCAACGTTGTAGTCAATCGGCTCAGCCAGAATTTGAAAATCAGGAGCTGGAGTTCTGGCAGTATATTTTAACCATGGAAAACAATCAATACCACTATTCATTGATCATGACGTGTTTCAAGGAGCTGTTTTCAGAAGAAGGTAGTATAAACAAAGTGCTGTATCGAAGCCGCCAGACTAAAATAAAACAGTATCAGCAATTAGTGGCTTTTTTATCAGAAGCTAATTATCCCTATGCTAGAAGAGAAATAAGAATATTATTAAATCAAATCAGATTGAATATTATTCAAAGTATAGATTAAGAGATACTGGAAGAAATAAATAAAGTTGAATTTAAGAAAGCATATTGGAGTATAGCCGATTTAACCTATATGAAAAGTAATTGCTCTTCATATAGGATGTTGAAGTTATAAAACAATATGCTTTTTGTATGCCTTTTTTAGTGAATGACGCATAAAATATTTATAAGACATTACGAAGCGTGATCCAATAACACGGATCAGAAACAATCTAAGATTTAGATGATGGAATGCCTTGTTCTATAGAAAGAAGCACTCGTTTTCTGTATAATATAGGAATGTATGACTACCCGAGAGGATGACAATATTGGTACTGCGTAAAGATATTTTAAACGGAATGAATCCCAAACAAAAAGAAGCAGCTGCATATACTGAAGGGCCACTATTGATTATGGCAGGAGCCGGTTCAGGTAAAACAAGAGTACTGACTCACCGTATTTCTTACCTGATTGAAGAAAAAGGCGTAAACCCTTGGAATATATTAGCGATAACCTTTACAAATAAAGCCGCATCAGAAATGAAAGCCCGTGTCTCAAAGCTCGTCAAAGACGGCGGGAGCGACGTATGGGTCTCTACTTTTCACTCGATGTGTGTCCGTATTTTAAGAAGAGAAGCCGATCAAATCGGTTATAATCGTTCTTTCACAATCAGTGATCCTGGCGAACAACAAACGTTGATGAAAAGAATACTAAAAAGACAAAATATAGATCCTAAAAAGTATAACCCAAGAGCTATTTTATCTGAGATTAGCAATGCAAAAAATAAATTACAAAATGAAGCTGAATTTCGTGCGCAAGCGAGTGATTACTTCGGAAAGATCGTTGCAGATTGTTACGATGATTATCAGCGAGAACTTAGAACAGCTCAGGCAGTAGATTTTGATGATTTGATTATGCTGACTGTAAGACTATTTGAAGAACAACCTGAGACGCTGAAAGTTTATCAAACAAAGTTTCAATATATTCACGTAGATGAGTATCAGGATACAAACCATGCTCAATACCGATTAGTACAACTACTTGCAGATCGTTTGCGCAACATCTGTGTTGTTGGAGATGCGGATCAAAGTATCTATGGTTGGCGTGGAGCTGATATGGAAAACATCATGAACTTTGAAAAAGACTATCCAGAAGCTAAGGTGATTTTCCTTGAACAGAATTATCGTTCAACCAAAAATATCCTTGCAGCTGCCAATCATGTGATCTCTAATAATATTAATCGTAAAGATAAAAAACTATGGACCGATAACCACGATGGTCATAAGATTGTTTATTATCGTGCTGGAAACGAGCATGAAGAATCAAGGTACATCATTCAGCAAATCAAAGAAGAGATGGAAAATGATTCCAAAAAGAAATACGATGACTTTGCAGTTCTTTATAGAACAAATGCTCAATCAAGGGTCATGGAAGAAACACTGATCAAAACCAATATTCCTTACCGAATGGTAGGGGGGCACAAATTCTATGATAGAAAAGAAATCAAAGATATTCTTGCCTATCTTACATTGATTGCGAACCCATCAGATAACTTGAGTTTCAGTAGAGTTGTGAATGTCCCTAAAAGAGGTATTGGGACAAGTTCAGTAGATAAACTAAGACTGTCAGCAGAAGAAATGGGATGGTCTTTATATGAAGCTGCATTGAATGCTCAAGTCACCAATCTCACTGGGCGAGCGGCCAATAAGCTGGAAGTCTTTGCAACTATGTTGAATGACTTCAGAAAAATGGCTGAGTATTTAACGGTTACAGAATTGACAGAGGAAATCTTGGATAAAAGTGACTATCTACCAACGTTAAAAAAAGAGCGTACTCTTGAATCAGAAGCACGAATTGAAAATATTAATGAATTTCTTTCTGTTACACAACAATTTGATGAAGACCCTCAAGAAGACAAAAGCTTGATTTCTTTCCTAACTGATCTTGCCTTATTATCTGATCTAGACAGAGATGAATCAGACGAGCCAGCAAGTGAGATCACGTTAATGACATTGCATGCTGCAAAAGGTTTAGAATTTCCAGTTGTCTTCTTGATTGGTATGGAAGACGGATTGTTCCCGTTATCACGAGCAGAACTGGACGAGAAAGAAATGGAAGAAGAAAGACGTCTGGCTTACGTTGGAATCACAAGAGCGGAACAGAAACTATATCTTTCAAATGCTATGAATAGAACCCTTTACGGGAAAACTCAGATGAATCGACCTTCTAGGTTCTTGGATGAGATTGAAGAAGACTTGCTGGAAAGACTAGAGTCCAATAGTTTGCGACCATTTTCTAATGGAATCAATAAAGGCTTTGGTAACAGATCGAATGATCATACTCCAACAAATAAAAAAGTTAAAACCGTCTACACACATCCCACAGGTAATAGTGGTGCAGAAAGTCTTGAATGGACGGTAGGCGACAAAGCCAACCACAAGGCTTGGGGGATTGGAACAGTTGTCAAAATCAGTGGTTCTGGACAAGACCTTCAATTGGATATCGCCTTTCCAGGAATTGGAATCAAACCACTATTAGCCACTTTTGCACCGATTGAAAAAGTATAAGGATTGAAAAGACCGAAAGGAGCAGGAATATGGTACTAGATAATGATTTTAAACAAGCTCAAGAAAGAGTTGATGAACTGATTACTCTTTTAGATCGTTATAGTCATGAATATTATGTTCTGGACCGACCGTCGATCGAGGATAGCGAATACGATAAACTCTACCACGAACTCTTACATCTGGAAGAAACCTATCCTGCTCTCATTCAGCAGGATTCACCTACTCAAAGAGTCGGCGGAACCTTGCTACCGGGATTTGAAAAAGTAGAACACGATTTACCGATGTTAAGTTTGGATAATGCATTTGACTTTGAAGGTTTACAAGCATTTGATAAACGCGTTCAGCAATTAGTTAGCGGAGAAATTGAATACGAGTGTGAGCTGAAAATCGATGGATTAGCTGTATCGCTTAAATATGAAGAAGGAAAACTGACGCAGGCTGTTACCAGAGGAGACGGACGCGTCGGAGAAAATGTGACAGGCAACGTGAAAACAATCAAAGCAGTCCCGCTTAAATTAAGACGTCCTGTAAGTATTGAGGCACGCGGTGAAATCTATATGCCAAAAGCTTCTTTTATCAAGTTGAATACAGACAGAGAAGAACAAGGAGAAGCCGTTTTTGCTAATCCTAGAAATGCTGCGGCTGGAACGTTAAGAAATCTTGACCCAAAAGTAACAGCCTCTAGAAATTTAAACCTCTTTTTATATTCCATGGTACAGTATGGAGAATTGGAAATAGAGACGCAAAGTGAAGCTTTAGAGACTCTTGAAAAGCTTGGTTTAAGAACGAATCCGGACCGTGCTATCTTTCAATCCATTGAAGGTGTCTGGTCGTATATCGAAGAGTACCAAGAGAAAAGATCTCAGTTGCCATATGAAATTGACGGTATCGTAATCAAAGTGAATCGGTTTGATGAGCAGGAGCAAGCGGGCTATACAGTAAAAGCGCCTAGATGGGCCATTGCTTATAAGTTCCCAGCTGAGGAAACGAAGACACGGATCAACGAAATCGAATGGTCTGTTGGAAGAACAGGTGTTGTAACACCTACTGCAATCATGGATGCTGTCCAGTTGGCCGGTACGACTGTGAAAAGAGCTAGTTTGCATAATGTTGATTTGATTAAAGAAAGAGATATTCGTCTGGATGATCTGGTATTCGTTCGTAAAGCTGGTGATATTATTCCAGAAGTGGTACGCGTCGACTTTGATTCGCGAACTGAAAATAGTGTTCCTTGTGAGATACCAGTAAATTGCCCAGCTTGTGAGAGTGAACTCGTTCATTTAGAAGACGAAGTCGCTTTGAGATGTGTAAATCCTAAATGTCCTGCGCAAGCTAAAGAAAGATTGATTCACTTTGTTTCCCGCAACGCCATGAATATCGATGGATTAGGTGAGAAAATTGTTATTCAGCTCTTTGAACGTCACCTTGTTGAAGATGTGTCAAATTTGTATGATTTAGATTTAGAGCAGTTAATGACATTAGATAAAATCGCCGAGAAGTCTGCTGACAATTTGTTGAAAGCCATAGAAGGATCAAAAAGGAATTCTATGGAGAGATTATTATTTGGACTTGGAATCAAGCATGTTGGAGCCAAGGCAGCACGACTATTGTCTGAAAAATATGAAACGATTGAAGCTTTAAAGCAAGCTACTCAAGAAGATATACAAGTGATAGAAGGTATTGGGGAAATCATTGCAGAAAGTGTTGTGGCCTTTTTTGAACTAGAAGCGGCCATCGATTTACTTGATAAACTTAAAGCACATGGTGTCAATATGACTTATACTGGACCGAAAAAAGTGGAAACAGCTGATACGACGTCCGTTTTCTACGATAAGACAATTGTTATAACAGGTAAATTAGAGCACTATAAGCGAAATGAGTTAAAAGAAACACTGACAAGGTTAGGAGCAAATGTTACAGGTAGTATTTCTAAAAAAACAGATATACTGATTGCAGGTGCGGACGCGGGTAGCAAATTGACTAAAGCCCAAGAATTAGAAGTACCTGTTTGGGATGAAGAAGCGTTAATAAATGAGATTGGTCAATGATTTTGAAAGTGAGGTAACATCTATGAACAAAAAGTTGATACTGGCAAGTTTAACTGGACTAACTTTATTTCTAGCTTCCTGCAATAGTCTTCCTGACTCGGTGGGAACAGAAGAGCAGCCGGTTGAACAGACTGAAGAAAATGATGGGGAAGCAGCAGAAAGTAATGATTCAGTTGTTGTTGAAACTAGAATCGATGATAATTATTATCGCCCATTAATTACTGAAGAAGGTACCTATGAGCCTAGCCAAAATCGTGGAATAACGAGATCTCTAAATTCAAACGTGAATATCAAAACATTTGAAGAGGATTTAATGAGACTGTCGCATAAGTATTTTTCAACGGATAATCATTATTTTCAAGAAGGACAACTGCTTCCCGCGAATTTAGCTACTAGTTGGTTACGTCGTGCTGAGCCACTTACTGAAGAGCAGATAGAAGAAGGAGAAACGATTCTTGGGTTGAATCCAGAAGATAATGGAAGTCAAGATCCTGAATCGAGAGCACCGAATTATCTGAGTTCTATTTTAGAACAAGATTTCTATACCCAGACTGACGATGGAATTCAACTTGCTGGAATCAGTATAGGGTTATCATTGAATTCCGTTGATTATTATCGCAACGATCAGCAGCAGGAACAACAGCAAGAAATTAGTAAAGAAGATTTGTTACGAGAAGGACAAAGAATTGGGAATGAAATTGTTTCGAGAATGCGTGAACTAGAAGGCGTAGGAACAGTTCCAATCATGGTTGGACTTTATCAACAATCTACTCGAGATAATTTTGCTGGCGGGGTTTATATTTCTGAAGGTCTTAGTGAAAACGGAGCAGATTCTATCTCTAACTGGAACCAAGTCAATGAAAGTAGACTCGTATTTCCGGTAGAAGGCATGCAGAGTGCGGAAGGAAATAGTTTTGCCAATTTTAAATCAAAAGTAGAAAACTTTTTTCCTAATTTAAGTGGTATCACAGGGGTTGCGCATTACGTTGACGATAACTTAGTTAGTCTTCAAATCGAAATCGTTACACAATTTTATGGAAAAGGCGAGATTATTGCCTTCACTCAGTATTTGAACGAAGCAGCGAATTCATATCTATCAGAAAATCTACCCATTGAAATTAAAGTAGAATCCTTGAATGGTATTGAATCATTCCTGAAGCGAGATGCGGAAGAAACCGACTTTACGACACACGTCTTTAATTAAGCAATTTGAACGGTATATTATCAATCTGGAGGGAATTACCTATATGTCTATAAACGAAGAAACAGTTAAGCACGTTGCTAAACTGGCCAAGCTTGAATTCAAAGAAGAAGAGATCCATGACTTTACTGAAGGCATGGACAAAATCATTAACATGGTGGAACAATTAGAAGATCTGGATACGACAGGTGTAGAAGGCACGTATCATGGCATTACCCATCACAGTGTACTTCGTGAGGATAAAGCGAAGCTTGAAGTCTCTAGAGAAGACTTGTTTACAAATGTTAAAACCAAACAAGATGGGTTTATCAAAGTACCCGCAATTATGGATAATGGGGAGAGTGGAGCATAATGACGATATTAGATCATACGTTAGAGGAATTACATGAACTGCTCGTCAAAGGTGAGTTGACATCGCTCCAAATCATGGAGGCTGTATACGATAGAATTGAAGAAACAGAAGCAAACGTAGGTGCTTTTCTTGAGTTAAGTAAAACAGACGCTTTAGCTAAAGCACGTGCTATGGATGAAGCCGGTATTGATCCGAACAATATTTTGAGTGGTTTGCCCATTGGAATCAAAGACAACATCGTAACAAAAGGTGTTACCACAACAGCAGCTTCTAAAATGTTAGAAGACTTTGTGCCTGTATACGATGCAACAGTTGTTGAGAAGTTAAACGACTGCGGTATGATATCAGTTGGTAAGTTGAACATGGATGAGTTTGCTATGGGTGGATCTACAGAAAACTCTGCATTCAAAGTTACGGCTAATCCATGGGATCTTTCAAAAGTCCCAGGAGGATCTTCTGGTGGTTCAGCTGCAGCAGTGGCAGCTGGTCAAGTGCCTGTTTCACTAGGTTCGGATACTGGGGGTTCCATCAGAGAACCAGCTGCATTTACAGGAATAGTAGGAATGAAGCCTACATACGGACGCGTTTCACGTTACGGCTTGATTGCCTTTGGATCAAGTCTTGACCAAATTGGACCATTTACTAGAACAGTTAAAGACAATGCGCTAGTGTTGAATGCCATTAGCGGATACGATCAACGTGATTCTACTTCTTATGATGGAGAAACACCTGATTTCACTCAAGGAATCGATCAAGGTGTAAAAGGTATGCGTATTGGTGTTCCTAAAGAATACTTCAATGAAGAGTCAAAAGAAAAAGGCGTAATCGAATCTGTTCGTGCTGCGCTTAAAACGTATGAAAAACTCGGTGCTGAAATTGTTGAAGTCAGCTTGCCGCATTCAAAATACGGGATACCAGCTTATTACATTATTGCTTCTTCAGAAGCATCAAGTAACTTACAAAGATTTGATGGGATTCGATATGGATATCGTGCAGATAATGTTCAAAATCTTGAAGAACTTTATGTAAAATCTCGTTCAGAAGGTTTCGGATTAGAAGTTAAACGAAGAATCATGTTAGGTACATTTTCATTAAGTGCCGGGTTCTACGATGCCCATTTCAAAAAAGCAGCGCAAGCTAGAACGCTGATCCGTCAAGATTTTGAAAAAGTATTTGAAGAAGTTGATTTTCTAGTAGCACCGACTACTACAACGACTGCTTTCAATATTGGTGGTCAAATCGAAGATCCTTTAGCAATGTATATGGCTGATATACTGACTGTTCCAGTTAACTTGGCAGGCGTACCATCAGTTTCAATCCCTTGTGGGTTTTCTAATGAAATGCCAGTTGGAATGCAACTGATCGGAAAACATTTTGATGAACAAACACTTTATAGAGCGGCTTATGCTTTTGAACAATCAACTGATTTTCATAAGCAAAAACCACTTTTCAAGGGAGGAAAATAAATATGAATTTAGAAACAATCATTGGACTGGAAGTACACGTAGAGTTAAAAACAGATTCTAAAATGTTTTCTCCCTCACCGGCGCACTTCGGTGCTGAACCGAATACAAATACGAACGTCATTGACTGGGGATACCCAGGCGTACTTCCGGTAGTAAACGAACGAGCAATTGAATTTGGAATGCGTGCAGCATTAGCATTGAATTGTACGATTACACAAGATACAAAGTTCGACCGTAAAAATTACTTTTACCCAGATAATCCAAAAGCGTATCAAATTTCTCAATTCGATCGTCCTATTGGACACGATGGATGGATTGATATTGAAGTTAACGGCGAAACGAAACGAATCAGAATCGAACGTGTGCATCTTGAAGAAGATGCCGGTAAAAATACACACGGAACAGATGGCTACTCATACGTTGATTTGAATCGCCAAGGAACACCCTTGATTGAGATTGTTTCAGAAGCTGATATGCGTTCACCAGAAGAGGCGTATGCTTATCTAGAAGCTTTGAAGCAAATCGTACAATTCACGGGTGTATCAGATGTTAAAATGGAAGAAGGATCTATGCGTTGCGATGCCAATGTTTCTTTAAGACCATTTGGACAAGAAGCATTTGGTACAAAAGCTGAACTTAAAAACTTGAACTCATTTAATTATGTTCGTAAAGGGCTAGCTTACGAAGTTGAACGTCAAGAAAAAGTATTGATGGCTGGTGGCGAGTTACTACAAGAAACAAGAAGATATGATGAGTCAACTGGAAATACGCTTTTGATGCGTGTTAAAGAAGGTTCAAGTGATTACCGTTACTTCCCTGAACCGGATATTCCAAGACTCATCATTGAAGATGAATGGGTTGAAGCGGTTCGTAACTCTTTACCAGAGATGCCAAAAGAAAGAAGAGCTCGTTACGTTCGTGAATTAAATATTCCTGAATATGATGCAGAAGTGTTAACTTCTTCAAAAGAACTTTCTGACTTCTTTGATGGTACATTGTCATTTGATGCAGATGCCAAGCAAGTTTCTAACTGGTTGATGGGAGAAGTTTCTGCCTACTTGAATAGTGAAAAACTAGGGATTGATGACACAGCCTTAACACCGAAAGCGTTGGCTGAAATGATCAATTTAATAGCAGATGGTACGATTTCTTCAAAAATCGCTAAAAAAGTCTTCCGTGAGCTGATTACAAATGGAAGTGATAGCGTAGAGTCATTGGTAGAAGAAAAAGGTTGGGCACAATTAAGTGATCCGAGCAAACTCCTTCCAATTATCAATGAGATTTTGGATAATAATGATCAATCAATCGAAGACTTCAAGAATGGTAGAGACCGTGCCATTGGATTCCTTGTAGGACAGATTATGAAACAGACACGTGGTCAAGCTAATCCAGGTGTCGTGAACCAACTGTTGAAAGAAGAAATTGAAAAACGATAAACATTGAGTGTTAAAAAATGTTTATAGGGGGAACTCTTAGATATGAGAAAGAAAGCAAGGATTATTTACAATCCGACATCAGGAAGAGAACAAGTGAAAAGATCTCTTCCTGATATTCTCAAAGTTTATGAAGATTTTGGTTACGACACAAGTGCTTACTGTACAACAACTGAACCTTTATCTGCGCAGAAAGAGGCCAAGCGATGTGCTGACGAACAATTCGACCTTGTGATAGCTGCTGGTGGAGATGGAACAATCAATGAAGTAATTAACGGAATTGCTGTAGCTGAAAAACGTCCTAAAGTAGCCATCATTCCAGCTGGAACGACGAACGATTATGCTAGAGCACTGCACATTCCGAGAGGTAATCTGGTAGCTGCTGCAAAAGTGATTGAAAAAGATCAGTCTGTGTTTATGGATATTGGGAAAGTAAGTACAGCTTCAGAAGAACGCTATTTCATGAATATTGGTGCAGCTGGCTTTCTTTCGGAAGTATCTTATGAAGTTCCTGCTAATATGAAATCTTTATTTGGTTCATTGGCTTACTTTGCAAAAGGAGCAGAATTACTCCCTAGAGTGGGGAAAGTTCCTGTTCGTGTAGAATACGATGATGGTGTGTATGAAGGACAAGCTTCTATGGTATTTGTTGCTTTGACAAACTCTGTAGGTGGTTTTGAAGAAATCGCTCCTGATAAAACTTTAGGAGACGGTAAATTTACACTGATCATTGTGAAAGCAACGAATCTTGTTGAAATCATGAGATTGATCACACTACTAATGAATGATGGAAAACATATTAATAGCCCAAATATCGTGTATACTAAAACAAGTAAAGTTGTCACAGAGACGATTGGTGACCGTAAACTTATGATCAATATAGATGGTGAGTATGGTGGAGATGCACCAGCTACATTTATTAATTACCGACAACATATTGAAATGGTTGGAGATATTGATGGAATGAAACTGGACATTGATACACGAGATGCTACAATGGAAGAGAAGGAAACTGACTTTATCAAACAAGTGTCTGAACTGGAAGATCAAAGTCAGTAAAATGATGATGTGAAGCGTACAGTATCTTAGGTCTGTACGCTTTTATACTATATGTAAGAATTAAAAAGGAGTATTTATTTTGAGTAAAAAGAACAATAACTTTACAGCACCAGTATTAAAGAACAAAGATTACACAGCAACGGTTGAAGATCTGACACATGAGGGATTCGGTGTAGTTAAAATCGATAATTTCCCTGTGTTTGTAGAAGGCGCTTTGCCAGAAGAAGAAGTTACATTCAAAGTCGTAAAAATTGGTAAGAAATTTGCCTTTGGTAAATTGCTGGAAGTTTTAGCGACTAGCCCAGACCGCGTTGAAATTTTGGACAAAGTTTATGCTCAGACAGGTACTATGCCACTACAACATTTATCATATGATGCACAACTTAGATTCAAAAAAGATCAAGTCGTTCGCGTATTTGAGCGTATTGCAAAAATGCCAGAAGTTCCAATAGCAGATGTTATCGGTATGGATGAGCCTTATGGTTATAGAAATAAAGCTCAGATTCCAGTTCGTAAAATTAATGGTAAGATGGAAACGGGCTTTTTCAGAAAAAATAGTCATGACTTGATTCCTTTAGAAGATTTTGTAATTCAAGATCCTAAAATCGATGAAGCCGTTGTGACTGTGCGCGATATTCTGAAGAAATTCCATATTAAACCCTATGATGAAATCAATCATAAAGGTGATATTCGTCATATTCTTGTAAGAAGAGGACACTATACTGGAGAATTAATGGTTGTATTAGTTACTCGTACAAGTGATCTTTCTAGAGAAAATGAAATTATTGAAGCGATTAAAGAGAAACTACCAGAATTAGTTAGTTTAATTCAAAATATTAATCCTGAGAAAACAAACGTTATATTGGGAAGAGACCACCGTGTATTATACGGGGAAGATGGCTATCATGATACATTGTTAGGAGATACGTACTTTATTTCTCACGAATCTTTCTATCAAATTAATCCCGTTCAAACTCAAATTCTTTATCAGACAGCCATTGATTATGCTGAACTGACTGGAGAAGAAACAGTGATCGATGCTTATTGTGGTATCGGAACATTAACTTTAGGTTTAGCTAAAAAAGCGAAACATGTTTACGGACTTGAAATCGTTAATACAGCTATCAAAAATGCCAACCGTAATGTACAAGTGAATGATGTAGATAACGTATCCTTTAAAGTCGGCGCTGCTGAAGAGTTGATGGTTGAATGGAATAACCGTAACGACAGTGTAGATGTTCTTGTTGTAGATCCGCCAAGAAAAGGTTTAGCTAAAGAATTCGTGGATGCAGTACTTGTGATGAAACCTAAGAAAATGGTTTATGTCAGTTGTAACCCTGCAACCTTAGCAAGAGACTTAAAACTACTGCATGAAGGTGGCTACGAAGTCGTACAAGCTCAACCAGTAGATTTATTCCCACAAACGCATCATATTGAGACTGTTGTTCAGTTGCGCAGAAAATAAACTCAGTACCTCGTGCTACTGTGATTCGATAACTAAGCGAATCACAGTAGCTTTTTTTATAGTATTTAATGAATTTTCTTATTAAGGTTTAAGCAAAATTGTATAGAGACCGATAGATACGGTATAATAGCCTCAGTTTCAAAATACAGCGCCCAGTCAAAGGCATATACTAGATGAAGTAAGGAGAGTGGAAATAACGAGAAGAACGAGAGATGTTTTTTACATTAGTGCTAATAGTAGTGAGCAATATTACATCTATTATGGTATGGAATTTCATGAATTTATTAGACATGTCCCTATTGAGCTTGATAATATATTAGTAACAGATGGAAAATATACAACGAATCACTATAATAGAAATATGCTTTTGGAAACAGCTATGGGCAAAGAAGAAATCGTTGAGCTTTCAAAAGAGGATATTTATGGGTTAGGGAATTTCCATTGGATGGATTACGCTAGTGAAAATAGTCTAGATCATTGTACACCTCAAGAAAAAGCAGAAATACTTTATTTATCTCATTTCGGAAAACCTATAAATTCGCCTTTTTTTGACCGTTTAGATAATCAATTCACTTATCTTGCTCACGATGACGGATGGTTCTGCAAATTGTATTGTAAAGAGATGTCAGTCTTTAAGGAAATAATAGCTAATAAAATGATCGCTGAATTTTCTACCAATAAGAGAAGAAAGATATACCCGATGGATGAAAGTATTAAAAGCCAGCTTTTAGAATTAACAAACCAAGGACTATTAATAGATTTTTCTAACATTTATAGAGATAATAAAGAAATCAGTCTTCATTATTATGTGGTAGGTCACTATCAAAATATGGATGAGATGTATCATGATCTTGAACGAAATAAGCAGACAGCAAAAACTAAAGGGTATATTGAGCATAAGAACAAGAAGTGGACTATCCATCAGCAGTGACAACCTATTAAAAGTTATGAATAAAACGATTTAAAGGAGAATAACAGTGAAATTAATTACATGGAATATGGATTCATTAAATGCGACGCTGACAAGTGATTCAGCAAGAGCAGTATTATCAAGAGAAGTGTTAAAGACTATAATAAAACAAGAACCTGATGTTATCGCTATACAGGAAACGAAATTACCGAGAACAGGACCGTCTAAAAAACATGCAGAACTATTAGAGGGTTTTTTCCCGGATTACAATTATGTCTGGCGCATTTCCGAAGAACCTGCGAGAAAAAGTTATGCTGGAACCATGTTTTTATACAAAAATCACTTAGATCCTATTGTGACGTATCCTAAAATCGATGCACCGGATACAATGGACGCAGAAGGTCGGATGATTACTTTAGAATTTGATACATTTTATGTTACTCAAGTTTACACCCCTAATTCTGGCTCGGAACTAGTCCGTCTAAAAGAGCGTCAAATTTGGGATAAAAAGTATGCGGAATACTTAGCTAGTTTGGATGAAAAGAAACCAGTCCTTGCTACAGGAGACTTCAATGTGGCACATAAAGAAATTGATTTGGCGAATCCAAATAATAATCGTCGATCAGCTGGGTTCACGGATGAGGAGCGAGAAGGCTTTACAAAACTTTTAAATAAAGGATTTACGGATACTTTCCGTTATGTACATGGAGATGTAACTGGACAATACTCATGGTGGAATCAGCGTGTGAAGACAAGTAAAGTGAATAACTCAGGCTGGAGAATTGATTACTGGCTGGTTAGTGATAGAGTAGCTGAAAAAGTTCAGAAATCTGATATCATCGATTCTGGAATACGTCAAGATCACACACCACTTTTACTTGAAATAGAATTAGATTAATCAACTATACGAGTTTATAAACATTAAGCTTACCCTAAATCTATTTGAATAAAGAAATCTAGTTTAAGACATTAATACTAAAATACAACAGTCAAGGTTGCGTAACTTATGATTGTTGTATTTTTTAATTCCTTAAACATTAACTAGACTACTTTTGGGCGTACACATTTGCACTCGCCAAAATATAAATTGTAAAGATTTCTGTCAAAGGATATAATGACTTCAATCATTGAAATGAAGGAGAATAGAATAATGAAATTTGAGATTGAAGGAAAGTACCCAGCGCTTAGATGTACGCTATATCGTGGAGAAACGATTATAACGAGTTCAGGTAATATGTCTTGGATGACACAAGGCTTTGAACTCGAAACATCAAGTCGAGGAGGACTTTTTAAAGGATTTACTCGAGCGATAACTGGAGAAGGTATGTTTCAAAACATTTATAGAGCAGTAAATGATCAACAAGAAATTGTTTTTCGGCATCACTACCTGGAGAAATTGTTCATATTGAAATGAACGGTCAGATTATCATGGCTCAGAAAAGTGCTTTTCTGGCATCTACTGAATATGTGAATTTTGAAGTAGCACTAACTAAAAAGTTTTCCGCTGGTTTAATGGGTGGAGAAGGATTTGTCTTGCAAAAATTCTCAGGTAAGGGAGAATTGTTTTTAGAGGCGGACGGTTCTCTAATTGACTATCAATTAAAGCATGGGGAGACTTTGTTAGTTGATCAGGGACATGTATTCATGTTCGATGAAAGCATTACATATTCCATTGAAATAGTAAAAGGGCTAAAAAATATGATGTTCGGAGGAGAAGGCGCCTTTTTGGTCAAGCTCGTTGGACCCGGAAAAGTGACCTTACAAACGATGCCCATTAGTACACTTGCTTCACAAATTATTCCTTATGTTCCTTCTAATCAATAATCTAATAGTATAAATAGTTTGAAATCTATCCGATAAGATATTAAAAAAATAGTAGTTGAAATGAACAGTGCAGAGCCCTGCTACTTGTTCATTTTTTTGCGAAATTTAAAAAGACAAAAATAGAAATAGATGTTATGATAAAAGAACTGAATTTATAATAGAAAGAAGTAGTCGTATGAAATCTTGGATAAAAGATCATTGGAAAAAGATTATTGTTTCTTTTCTACTCATCACCTTACTACTTGTAGGCGGAATGTTAACTTACGTCCAAAGTGTTACTTATTCTGCCATGCCGGAAGCAGTAGCTCTACTTGAAGATGAGGCAGTTAAGACTGATGGAAATGTGATTGTAATAGAGCCTGATGAAGCGCTCGGAAATATTGTATTGTATCAAGGCGGTCTTGTTGAGAAAGAAGCTTATTTACCATTAGCTAAGGCATTAAGTGAAAGTGGATACCGCGTATTTATACCGCAAATGCCTCTGAATCTTGCTATACTAGGCATTAATCGTTTTGAAGATATTATAGAAGCGTATCCTTCTGAATTGCCTTGGTGGATAGGTGGACATTCTTTAGGAGGAACGAGTGCTTTGCTTTACGCGGTTGATCACCTAGATGATGTAGATGGTGCATTTCTGTTAGCCTCTTATCCTAGTGATGGAGCTGATTTGTCCCAAGTTGATATACCGGTCGTGTCATTCTTCGCAACGAATGATGAAGTTATCAATCAGGAACGATATGAAGAGTCTAAAGCACTTCTTCCAGATCAAACAGAGTATGAGGTCATAGAAGGTGGAAACCACTCCAACTTTGGATATTACGGCTTTCAAGATGGAGATGGTGAAAGCACGAATACACGACAAGAACAATTAGAGCAAGTGAGTGATTACTTTCAAAAAATAGCAAAATAAAAAACAGGAATCCTAGGATTCCTGTTTTTTATTTATCAGGTAACGACTACCTGGTATTGTTTTTACGACCAGTAATCATGTTGAAGATAAATACAATTAGTGCAATAACTAGTAAGAAGTGAATAAGTGAACCAGCAATGTTAAATACTAGACCTAACACCCAAAATAATAATAGCAAACCAATTAAAGTCCAAATCATGAATAACAACTCCTTTGTGATTTCTTACATTAAGTATAACAGGTTCGAAGTAAAATCAATAATGATATGAACATTGGGTAGATTCTTATAACTTAAGTAAGTGGGATTTTATTTGCCAACAAAGGCTCGTCTTCCGGTTTACCAAATAAATATCCTTGGAATAACTGATATCCTTGAGTTTTCAGCCACTCAAAATCCTCGTACGTCTCAATTCCTTCAGCTAGAGGTATAGAGCCGATTTTGTCCGCCTTTTCAAGAAATAAACGTGCAATAGCCTGCTTCTCTAAGTCAGTTGCGACCCCTTGAGCATAAATCATATCGAGCTTCATATAAGGAGGAGTGAGTTCTTCTAAAACATCTAATGTATTGTATCCAGCGCCCACATCATCTAATGCATAAGAAAATCCATGGGTGTGGTAATACGTTAGAATAGACTTTAAATGCATCAAATCTTCTACTTTCTCAGTTTCGACAACTTCAAATACGATTCTTTTAGGATCAACCTTCAGACGTTTAGCAATTAGTGTGGTCGTTCTTAAGCAATGTTCGGGAGCATAAATAGCTGTAGGAATAAAGTTAATAAAAACCTTTAAATGATCATCAAGACGATTGATTTGTTTAACGGCATTGATTCGACAGATTCGATCTAAAGCAAATGTTCTTCCTCGAGCTTTGGCAGCAGGGAAGATTTGATTCGGATAAATTGGCTGGCCTTCGTCATCTTTAAATCTGGCAAGCATCTCATAACCATAAATCGTTCCATTGCTCGTAATAATAGGTTGGAAATGCATAGTTAAATGATGTTCATTAATGATTGAATCGATCCATGCAGCGTCTACATATTCGTGAAACTCTTCGATAGATTTCCATTCCAACTGATTTACTTTAAACTGAATGCCTTTTGTGAGTCCCATTTCGTATAAGAAATCATACAAATCGATGGCACCAGATTCATCTGTAATTAAATTTGAGTTATGAATTTCATAGTCGTAACCAGAACGATAAAAGTGTTCATCCACGAGAGTTAAAAGTGAATCTTCTAAGCGGAAAGTGATTTTTTGTCCAAAAGTGGAGCAGTTTTTACAGACCATATTTTTCCTCCGAAATCGAGTTAATTGATTTAAATATCATATCACATGTATGATATTTAAAATAGAGAATAAATTAAGTAGTAACCAGTATATCTTACTGGTATAATAGCATACAGCTTAAGAATTTATCTCAGTTTAATTATAAAAGGAGTAGTAATTTTGCGAATAATTAATCATAAAGAAGTAGAATCTTTGAAAAAACAGTTGATAGATATACAAACAGATTCAGATGACTTCTATTCTAAAACGGTGCATAGACTCTTAGATGTTTTCTCTCATACCTTAAATATGGAAGAAGCTCATAATATCTCATTTGCTTTTGAGGACCTGTATTTAAAATACGAAAATAAATATCTTTTGTTATTTAAAGAATTATATAATCAATCACCTGATCAATCGATTATTATTGAAATGCCCTACAATGAAATCAGCGAGCAGATGCATTTAGCTGTTTTGGATCAAGTAGACCGCTTTGAACAGTTTCAATGGATAAAGTTATTGAAACAAACAGACGAGAAAACGGTCTCTCATTTTTTTGAAATTGAATCGTTTGAAGAGTTGAAACTCATGTATCAGATCAATTCCAGAGAAGTGTTCTTCTGTAATATCCATTTCAAAGAACTTGGATTTTCGCTTCGTGGACATTTTGATAGAAGTATGGAAGTATTTTTTGAATCAGAAAAAATTATTAAATGGCTTACAGGTATAGTCGAAAAAAATGGACTGTTTTTGAGAAAGTATCCAGAGGAATTGGAACGTGGGTTGTAAAGAAATGACTATATAAGTCAGACTGGTTGAAGGGGATAAAATATAAAATGGCTTTTTTAGCCTAAACGACGATAGGAAAAAAGAAGCTCAAACCGAATAAGTTTAGAAAAACAATAAATTAATGTAGGATAGTATTAGAAGGGCAAATGGTCTGTATGATACTATTTTTTTTATACAATCAACGAGTAAAGGAGAGAACGTCAATTGAGTATTGGTTATCCCTGTATTACAGTCGGAGTAGCAGACACTAAACAGAAGACTTGTAGAAAAGCGAGTGCTACTGAAGAACACTTAAGTTCTCTCATCGAGCATAACCTTACAGCTCTTAAGCATATTATAGAATTCAATGGACACCATCAGATTCGACTTTTTAGAATTAGCTCTGATATCATACCATTTGCTTCTGATAAAGAAGTAAATACACTGAACTGGTCAGAACAATTTTTTGATCAATTCCAGGAACTAGGACAATTAATTAGTCAGTACAAAATGAGAGTTTCCATGCATCCTGGTCAGTATACCGTACTGAATTCGCCAGATGAAGATGTTGTTAAAAGAGCCATTGCTGATCTTGAATATCATACGCTTTTTCTAGACAGTCTTGGTGTTGATTCAAGTAGTAAATTGATTTTACACGTCGGGGGTGTTTATGGAGATAAAGGATCAGCTATGGACCGTTTTGTTGAAGTTTACAATTCTTTGAGTGAGAATATAAAAGATCGACTAGTTATTGAAAATGACGATCGTTCTTATACGATTGAAGAGGTATTAACGATTAGCGAAAGAACCGGCGCACCAGCTGTGTATGATAATCTGCATAATGCTATCAACTCGAGTGATGATTCTAAATCAGACGCTCATTGGATAAAAAAAGCTAAACAGACATGGAAGACTAGAGACGGTAGGCAAAAAACCCATTATTCACAACAACAGATGAATAATCGAACAGGTTCTCATTCTAAATTTATCGCAATAGATGAATTTATGAAGTATTACAGCGAAGTAGAAGAGTTAGATATCGATATTATGCTGGAAGTAAAAGATAAAAATCTCTCTGCCGTCAAATGTGTCCTTGCAACCACTAAAAATGGTGACATCAAAGATCTATATGATGAGTGGAATCGATACAAATACGTTGTGCTCGAACGTTCTCAAGACATATACGAAAGTATTCAATCTTTACTACAAAATCAGTCATCCTACCCCGTTATTCCTTTTTATCGTCTCATTGAGGCCGCCCTTGATGAAGAGCCGACAAGTACAACAGGCACAAATGCTGCAAATCAGGTGTGGGGTTATATAGAAAATAGCGCAACGGAAAAAGAACAAGATAAATATCGGAAATTGGTTCAAGAAGTGAAAAATGAAGAGAGTACATTAAAAAAATTGAAAACTTATCTGAAAAAATTGATCAAAAAATACGATCAACAGGATATTCTTGATTCTCTTTATTTCGAATTCTAAGGTTATAAAAAATAGTTAAAGGAGAGAGAATATGTCAAAAAATAAAAAGTTTGGAATACTTTATTTAGTTGTTTTTGCAGTAATGATATTTTTAAATTATTGGTCCGCGACTGATGTAGGTTCCACCGCTGATGACCAGCAAGCATTAATTCAGCCAGCAGGATTTGCCTTTTCTATCTGGGGACTCATTTATTTGAGTGTATTGATTTGGATTGTTAGATTATTTTTCATCAAGCAATTTGAAGGAACAATCTATGATAAAGTTAAAGTTTGGTTATTGTTGAACTTTGCTTTAAATGGGACATGGATCATTATGTTTACTGGAGATCAAATCGGATTATCGACAGTTGTTATCGTAGGATTGCTCTTAACACTAGTGATGATTTACCGTACGATTTCAAAAATTAGATACAACTTTTTTGATCGATTCCCGTTTTCTATTTACTTTGCATGGGTTACTGTCGCAACAATTGTCAACATTTTTACGTGGGCAGTATCATCTGATATTCAAGAAATCTTAGGTTTAAATGAATTGAACTGGACGTTGATTCTACTAGTTGTTGCAACGGTACTATGTGTATACATTTCGTTAAAATATACAGATTGGTTGTATCCATTAGTCTTCATCTGGTCATTTACTGGCATCATTGTTGAAAATACCCAATCCACGATTATCTTGTTTGCAGGTGTTTGTATTGCTGTTCAAGCAATTAGTGCAAGCTATACTGCCTATAAAGCGTATAAAACTGAAAGGGTTCATGCCTAAATAGAAGTTGTCATGAAAAAGACCGATTTAGGTCTTTTTTTATGGAATCGCTAAATATAGTAGTGTGTAAACGAACCAAAAATCCTTTTCAAATACAATTTAAAAAATATGTTAAAATAAATAAGTGAAAATTTTATAGAATCAGGTGTAGAAAATGAAAAAAGTATTACCAGGATTTGTATTAACATTACTCATTGCGCTAATAGCTATGTGGGTGGAAGCTGTTTTACCTGTACACATTATTGGCTCAGCGGTACTGGCTATGTTTTTAGGTATTCTACTCAGACCATACGCTCAAAAGTCAGCAGTGATCCAACCAGGTATACAATTTACAGCTAAGAAAATTCTGAAATTTGCAATTGTACTTCTGGGTGCTTCATTGAATTTGAATATCGTCTTGGAAGTTGGAGGACAAACGCTGATTATTTTATTTTTTACGCTATTAACGGCTTTTGGCGGGGGAGCCTTACTCGCAAAATGGATGGGGATCAACTCGAAGTTGTCTAATATGATCGCAGCGGGTACCGGTATTTGTGGTGGTTCAGCTATAGCAGCGATGTCACCAGTCATTGAAGCAGAAGATAAAGACGTTTCTTATGCAATCTCTGCGACCTTCTTATTCGATATGGTTATGATTGTGCTATATCCAATTATGGGACGGGTACTTTCATTAAGCGATACGGTTTTTGGATACTGGAGTGGGACTTCTGTAAATGATACTTCCAGTGTAGTGGCGACGAGTTTTGCCTTTTCAGAAGCAGCTGGAGAAATTGCAACTATGGTTAAATTGACTAGAACATTGGCAATTATTCCTACTGTACTCATATTCTCGTATATTTATTTCAAAAAAAATCAGTCGCCCTCAACAGGTAAGAAAAAGGTTAAGCTGACTCAGCTATTTCCTTGGTTCATTATATTCTTCGTTGGGATGGCTACATTGAACAGTATAGGACTGATTTCTCCTTCTCAAATAGACTTATTAAAAGGGGTTAGTCGTTTCTTGATGGTAGCTTCATTAGCAGCGATTGGTTTAAAAACAGATATCAAAGCAATCAGACAGACAGGTGTTAAACCTTTTATCTTCGCCAATGTATTATCCCTTCTTGTAGTAGTCGTTTCTATTACAGTGATTTTAATCCAAAGCACGATGTAAAACATTCGATAAAAACGTATTTATAAAATCTACTTAACCTATTTCAGTACAAGGAATACATTTTCTCGTATGTGCTATAATAGTTAAGTAGTTTTTTTAGAAAGTTTAGGAGTGAATGATTATGAAAATGGCAATAGCCGGAAGTGGCGCTATGGGTAGTCGTTTTGGATTTATGTTACACAAAGCAGGAAATGACGTTATATTAATCGACAAATGGAAAGAACATATTGAAACCATTAGAGAAAATGGGTTGACCGTAAATTATAATGGAACAGAAGAAGTCGTTGATATTCCCATTTATTATCCAGACCAAGTTACCGATCAAGTAGATGTGGTTTTCTTGTTTACAAAAGCGATGTTCTTAGGAGAAATGCTTGAAGATATCCAGCCTATTATTGGAGAAGATACAAAAGTCGTTTGTCTATTGAATGGTATTGGACACGAAATGGTCATGAAAGAATATGTTGCTTTGAAAAATATTTTGATTGGGGTTACCATCTGGACTGCAGGCCTTAAGGGACCAGGGAAAATTGAACTAGAAGGAACAGGTTCAACTGAAATTCAGAACTTTTTACCGGGTGGGGAAGAAAAAGCAAAAGAAATCGTGGCTGTTTTGAAAGAAGCAGGATTAAACGGTATCTACAGTGAAAATGTTAAATTCTCAATATGGAGAAAAGCTTGTGTAAATGGTGTTCTGAACGCGACTTGCTCTCTTCTAGATACAACACTTGGAGAAATGTTCAAGACGGAAGAAGCCCTTTCCGTCACCAATAAAATTGTGAAAGAATTTGTTGAAGTAGCTAAGAAACAAGATGTCCTGTTAGACTTTGACGAAACAGTCGCGTATATTGTCAAAACTGCAGAGGAATTAGGACATCACTATCCGTCTATGCATCAAGATTTGATTCAACATAATAGACGCACAGAGATTGACTTTATTAACGGTGCGGTTGCAAGACTAGCTAATGAATATGGTGTAGACGCACCTATCAATGCCTTGATTACAGACTTCATTCATATAAAAGAAAAAGTATTGAAAGTGAATTAATCAATATAAAAAAGAACGGAGAGAATTTTCTCCGTTCTTTTTTTGTGGTTAAAAGTCTGATTGATTCAAGTAAGTTAATGCATATTGGGCATAGAGTTCTGCGCCAACTTTCATAGCTTCTTCATCCACGTTGAAACGACCGTGGTGATGTGCCCAGCAAGTATCTTTTGCTTCATTTCCAGCACCCACTAAAGCAAAGGCTCCAGGGCTTTCCGTCATGTAGTAACCAAAATCTTCTGCACCCATGGTAGGTGGTTCTTCCCTTATAACGTCTTTTCCGAAAGCTTCAGCAGCAGTAGATTGAACCAAGAGTGCTGAACGACTTTCATTAACAACGGGTTCCGTTTTTCGATCGTATTCTACTTCTACGTTTCCTCCAAATAATTGAGCAATCTGCTCAGCGTATTGCTTTAATGCATATTCAATTTTATCTCTGGTAGTATGATCGAAGGTTCGCACCGTTCCTTCAAGTAAAGCATTTTCTGCAATAACATTGAATCGACTGCCGACTTCCATTTTTCCAATAGTCACAACAGCTGGATGCAAAGGATCGATTTCTCTTGAGACAATCGATTGGATGGTTGATACAAATTGTGACGCCATAACAGCCGCATCTACTGTTTGGTGTGGCATTGCTGCATGACCACCTTTACCTTTAAAACGAACGGTTAATAAATCAGCCGCAGCAAAAGAGGGGCCAGGAGGACAAGAAACTTTACCAGATTCCAGTTCAGACCAGATATGAATGCCAAAAACATTATCGATACCATCTGTTACCCCTTGCTCAACCATCTTGCGAGCACCTTCAGCGATTTCTTCGGCTGGTTGAAACAATAAACGAATGGTTCCTTGAATATCTGCTTTGATTTCATTTAGTGCTGAAGCAGCGGACAAAAGCATTGCAGTATGAGCATCGTGGCCGCAAGCATGCATTTTTGACGCAACAGTTGAAGTATAAGGTAGATGTGTATTCAATTCTTCAACCGGTAGAGCATCCATGTCTGCTCTTAACAAAATCGTCTTACCAGGTAGATCTCCTTTGATCTCTGCAAGAATACCTGTAGGATCCATCTTTTTGTAAGAAATCCCAAGTGCATCTAAACGAGCAGCTACTCGTTTTGTCGTTTCAAATTCTTCGAAAGCAATTTCCGGATACATATGTAGCTCTCTGCGGAAATCAATCAATTCTTGTTCGTGACTCGTAATATATTCTTTAATCAGCTGATTCATAACGACTGTTTCTCTCCTTCTCAGTAAAGCTTACCGCCTATTGTCTTATAAACTTCCTTTAAAATCAAGTACCGTTAGACGAATTGGCCAAGTGCGTCCATAACATATTTTAAGAAGGAAAGCAAAAACATAAAATTGACGAGATGTATACATTCTATTTACCTAGCATTAACAAGCGTGTGATAGACTGCAATTGTGTCAAAATGATACAGTAAAATACTATGAAACATAATTAATAAATAAAGGAGTGAGTACTTCGTGCAAGTGCGCTTTGAAAATGTTCAAATGTCATATGGAGATAAGAATGTGTTAAATCATATCAACTTTAACATTCCCGAAGGTAAACTGGTTTCCATACTGGGTCCTAGCGGTTGTGGCAAATCGACGACATTAATGCTGATATCCGGACTAACTTTTCCTTCTAGCGGGAAGATACTATTTGGAGATAAAGAAGTAACGAAATTAGATGCGGTAAAAAGAAAAGTAGGAATGGTTTTTCAGAATTATGCTTTATATCCCCATCTATCCGTGTTAGAAAATATTATGTTTCCCTTGAAGATGGAAAAAATGCCTAAAAAGGAAAGAGAAGCAAGGGCTCTTGAATTAGCAGAGTTGGTTCAAATCCTAGATCATGTACACAAGAAACCAAAACAGTTATCAGGTGGACAACAGCAGCGTGTAGCAATAGCCAGAGCTTTGGCGAAAGAACCGTCTATTTTACTTATGGATGAACCTTTATCCAACCTTGATGCAAGACTGCGGATAGAAATGAGAGAAGAGATTCGTAGAATTCAGCAAGAAACAGGGGTTACAACGATATTTGTTACTCATGACCAAGAAGAAGCTTTAAGCATTTCGGACGAAGTAATGGTATTGAATGAAGGAGCGATTCAACAATACAGTGACCCTATAACTCTTTACAATAAACCAAACAATCAATTTGTTGCGCAATTTCTTGGGACACCGCTTATCAATATGATCAATTTAAATCAAGGCAGAGAAATTTTAGATTGGATACCGATTTCTGATGAAACGAATACGCAAATTAAAAAAATTGGTATTCGTGCAGAAGATATTCTTGCGACAGAAGACCCACACAAAGCCTTGTTTTCAGGAATTGTTCGACATGTTGCTCGAGTAGGAAAAGATATAACTGTCTATATCAAAGATGGAGAAAATGAAATAGTTGCAACAGATTTGGATACTATTCCAGAAGAAGGGGAGCAGCTATACTTAACAGCTAGTGCGGATAAGATTCACTTTTTTAATAGAGAAGGAGGAATCGTTCTCGTCAAGGAGGTTTCGACAGTATGATCGATAAGCCGACTTTTAAAAGTTCTTTTAAAGCCTTTTTTTATTTATTACCGATGATGGTTATTATCGCTACGTTTAATTTATATCCTATTGGACGTTCATTTCTAATGAGTTTTTATACAGATTTCAATATTTTCACCCAAGCAGTAAATAGTTACGGATTGGATAATTTTTTTACGATTTTTAATGATTCCAATTTCTGGTTAGCTATTAGAAATACGTTCATTTTTGTGCTTGGAGTCGTTCCAATGTCCATTATTTTGTCATTAACGATTGCAATTTTACTCAAGCAAGTCCGTTTTCTTTCGGGATTTTTCCGTTCGATTTACTTTTTACCTTTTGTTACAAGTACAGTAGCCATTTCGATTGTGTGGAATTGGATTTATCATAGCCGATTTGGATTGATGAATTATGCACTCAGTTTCCTCGGAATCGATCCAATAGCCTTTATTACTGATCCGAATTTTTCAATGTTAGCTTTAGTGATCTTAGCAATTTGGAAAGGTTTAGGGTTCAATATCATTTTGTTTTTAGTTGGATTAAATTCAATTGATGAAAATTATTATTCAGCTGCAAAAATTGACGGTGCTAAAGGTTGGCAACGATTCACCAATATCACAATCCCGCTTTTAGGACCAACTATGTTCTTAGTTTCCGTCATGGGAGTCATCAATAGCTTTAAAGTATTTGATGAAGTTTTTGCATTATTTCAAAGTAGACCAGGTCCTGCTGGTTCTGCATTAACAGTCGTTTATTATATTTTCCAGAAGTTTTATCAGGAAAGTCAGTACGGTATCGCAGCAGCAGCAGGAATCGTTTTGTTCCTAATTATTTTACTGTTCACATTGATTCAAATGGCTTTTAATAAAAAGTTTGTTCATTACTAAGGATAGGAGATCAATTGATGGAAGAATTGAAAGAAAAAGATCGTCTATTTTTTATGAAATGGACGAAAGTTAAAAAAACAAAAGAAATTGAATTTGTCACTAGTGGAGAAAGAGGAACGAAACTAGCCGCATATTTTCTGCTATCTATTGGTGCTTTTACAATGCTGATTCCTTTTTTATGGATGGTTTCGACTTCTTTGAAATCTCCGGCAGAAGCTGTTTCAATGCCGCCAGTCTGGATTCCTCAAATATTACGGATTGAAAATTATTTAAAAGCCTTTGAGGTAGCGCCGTTCGGTAGATACTTTTTAAATAGTCTATGGATCACATCGCTGTCGACAATAGGCGAATTGTTCACAACGATACTAGCAGCATTTGCTTTTTCGAAGATGCATTTTTACGGAAAAAATGTCTTGTTTACGATTCTGATTGCTACGATGATGGTGCCGGGAGAATTATTGATTATTCCCAATTACTTAACGATATCGAGAATGGGTTTGATGAATACATACACTGCCATGATTCTACCCTATGTAGCTAGTGTATTTTCTGTCTTTATGTTGAAGCAGAATTTCGAATCCGTACCAAACGAACTTTACTATGCTGCGAAAGTTGATGGCAGTAGTGACTTTAAGTTTTTATGGAAGATTATGGTTCCTTTATCTAAGTCAGCTATCGTAGCCGTGACAATTTTAAAAATTATTGGTAGTTGGAACGCTTTCATGTGGCCGTTGATTGTAACAAATGACCGCTTATTAAGACCTTTACCAGTAGGTCTACAGGCTTTCACAACAGAGGCAGGAACGCAATATGAATTGCTGATGGCCGCGTCGGCGATTGTAGTTGCACCAATGGTCGTCATTTATCTATTCTTGCAGCGCTATATCATTATGGGTGTATCCAAAAGTGGACTCAAAGGCTAGTTCCTTCCGCGATACTTCATTCGAAAAATTACTTATAGATTTATGAAATATAAAAAAGTATAAAAGGAGATTCAAACGATGAAGAACAATAAAAGATTTTTGAAAATAGGTACAGGCATCTTAACAGCTAGCGCATTATTACTTACTGCATGCAACAATGAAGCAGCTAGTGAAGATACTGGAAACAGTACATCTGATAATACGAGTAATAATTCTAGCGAAACAGTAGAAATCACTTTCTGGCATGCGATGAACGGTCCTCATCAAGAAGCTGTTACAGCATTAACGGAAGCCTTCAATGAGTCGCAAGATCAATACAAGGTAGTTGAACAAAACCAAGGTGGATATGATGAGCTAAACCAAGCAATTACGGGAGCCGGAGTAGCGGGGAATCTGCCTACAATGTCTCAATTAACACTAACGGATGTACCTGAATTGGCGACAAACGACCTATTACTTCCTTTATCTGATGAATTTTTAATTGAAAAAGGATTTCAAGAAGAAATTTTAGATGATATTTACGACGGATTCAAAGAATCTTCTATTTTTAACGAACAAAGATACGCGATGCCTTTTTCTAAATCAACTCGTTTAATGTTTGTAAATGAAGATATATTAGATGAGTATGATGTAGAAGTTCCTGAATCTTGGGATGATATCCGCTCATTAGGTGAGATGATGGTAGAAGCTGGAGACGACCGTGTTGCTATGGGACTCGAAAACGGTTTTGATATGGAATTTGAAACAATGGCTCGTCAGAATGGGACGGACTTTATCAATGGAGAAACACTGGAAGTCGGCATTGATTCAACTGAAAGTGTGGAAGCTTTAACATTCTTGAGTGAAATGCTTGAAGAAGGATATGCTCGTACAGCAGGAGAAGATGGATACTTCTCAGGTCCATTTGGACGTGGGGAATCGGCACTTTATATTGGATCTTCTGCTGGTTTAGCACACGTTGCACCAGTAGCAGATGAAAATGGCATTCAATGGGGAACAGCTGAAGTACCATCTTTCAACGACACTCAATTAACGATGTTCGCTGGTAATGATATTGGACTTTATAGTTCAGCAAGTGAGGAAGAGCAAGCAGGGTACGTTTCTTATATCAATTTCTTATTACAACCAGAGAATACTGCTCAATGGGCAATGGAAACTGGATATGTACCGATTGTTGAATCCGCACTGGAAGTACCAGAATATGCTTCATTCTTAGAAGAGGACCCGCGTAATGAAGCTGCCAACAATATGTTGAGCTATGGAATCACTTCTCCTGTATTTGCTGGTTATGGCGAGTATCGAAATGCGTTAACAGATGCAATGGAAGAAATCTCAATCAGTAATGGTGATCCTCAAACTGTACTGGAAAACTTACAGTCTGAAACAGAATCCATTATTGAAGCGAACAATTAAAAAAACAACTAGAACTGAATTATAAATAGAATAGGATGGATTTCAATTATGGCATCATACCGCTTTTGGAATGGATTAAAAACCATTGGAGGAAACATTGTCGAAATCCGCACAGATAAAGCCAGAGTCCTTTGTGACTTTGGCTTAACTGTTGCCGGACAGACACCCGAAAAAGAGACTCAAAAATCAGAATTAGAACTCTTCGTACAATCCAACAGTTTACCTGCTGTTCAAGGACTATATGATACAAGCTTATTTCAAGATACAAAATTAGAATCTAGATCTGAAGAGACAATAGACACAGCTATTTTCATTTCTCACCTTCATCTTGATCACATGGGTGGGCTACGGTTCTTACCAGCTCAAACTAAAGTTTATCTTTCACATGAAGCTTACAAACTATATAATGAACTTATTAAAGTTGAAGAAGACCGAGCGATTGAATGCGAACTGATTCCTTTCGATTTTGATCAGAAGATTCAAATTGAGGATATCACAGTATTGCCTAAACATAGTGACCATGATACAGTAGGATGTAGCGCATTCTTTATCGAGACACCCACTTTAAAATTGATTCATTCAGGAGACTTCAGACTTTCGGGCATTCATCCTGAAAGAGTCTTGAATTGGGCAGAAGAAGCGAAAAGTTGGAAGCCTGATGTTCTGTTAATTGAAGGAACCTCATATAGTTTTGAAGAAGAAAGTGAAAAAGGTAATCAGAAACCTTTGGATGAGGCTACGCTGTTGAACGAATTAAAAGACCTTCTGGCTATGAATACGGAAGAGCTCTTTGTGATTAATCCGTATATCAGAAATGTCGAGAGACTAAAAGCAATTGATGAGACTGCTAGAGAACAAAAAAGAGTCATGGTCTGGGAACCGGAATATGCTTCGCTTTTGCATGCATTCTACCCAGAAGAGAAATGGACGGTGCTAGGAGAAAATACAGAAGATCATCTCGAGAATTATACTCTAGAGGAAGTATCTATTCATACCATCTCACAGCAACCATACGCATATGTTTTACAAAATAGCTTTAAAAATATTCAATTACTTGAATCTATGAAAAAAGTGATTTATTTACACAGTAATGGAGAACCTCTTGGAGAATATGACGAGAGGTTTGCGGAACTCAAAAACTTTTTAGAAATTAAAGGATTTGAGTTTCTGTCTTTAGGAGCAAGTGGTCATGCATCAAAAGAAGATTTGCTTAAAGTAGCTAAAATCGTCAATGCTCGTTTGACTATTCCTTGGCATACTTTTAATCCTGAGAGGTTTTGCCAAGACTTAAGGTCAAATGAGTTGAACGCCATCGTTCCAGAGTACGAAACGATTTATCAAAGAGAATAAAAAAGCTCAACACGAGCTTTTTATACATAGATTGGAGACAGTATGATGAAGTTAACCATTTTTGAAACAAGTGATATTCACGGGTACTTGTTCCCGACAGATTATCAAAAAAGAGGGCAAGAATTAGGATTTGGGCTGTTCAAATTAGCAAATGTCTTGAAACAGCAAATGGAATCTGCAGAAGGGCCTTCTGTTTTGATTGAAAATGGTGATTTTATTCAAGGATCTCCGCTCAGCTTTTTTGTACTCAAAGAAAAAGGAGACGCAAATTCTTTAATGGAGTCAATTAACGACTTACCATACGATGCTGGTGTCATAGGAAACCACGAATTCAATTACGGCTTAGACTATCTCCACTCGGCGGTCAAAGCAGCGAAACACCCAGTGTTAGCTGCCAATATTTTAAACGAAGACAAGAAAGCTGCTTTTGGAGAGCCGTACATTTTAATAGAAAAAGAAGGCGTGAACATTGCCATTCTAGGTTTAACCACTCAGTATATCCCTCACTGGGAGCATCCAGAAAACTACGCAGGGTTAACGTTTAAATCGGCTCTGGAAACTGCAAAAGAATATGTTCCAAAACTTAGAAAACTAGCGGATATCGTTATCGTGAGTTATCACGGAGGTTTTGAAAAGGATATTGATTCTGGAAAAGAAACCGAAATTCAGACGGGAGAAAATGAAGGGTACGGACTACTGACTGAAGTAGAGGGTATAGATGTCTTGCTTACTGGACATCAGCATAGAGTGATTGCTCAAAAGAAAAACGGTATACCGACTGTGATGCCAGGTCATAAAGGAAGTTTCCTTGGAAAAGTGACATTAGATCTTGAACAGGAAAATGGAAAGTGGATCGTAAAAGATTCCCTTCCAGAACTGATTAAAGTTACAGAGGAAACACCGGTAGAGTGCTCGCTTGCGCGTAAGCATGAGGAATTGAATCAAGAAGTAGAAGACTGGCTAGATCAGCCAATTGGCAAGGTTCAAGGAGATATGACAATCAAGGATGTAGAGAAAGCACGTAGAGAAGAACATCCTTATGTTGAATTTATCCAAAAAGTACAGATGTACTATGCAGAATGCGACATTTCTGGGACAGCTTTATTTAATAATGAAAGCAGTGGATTTAATCCTCAAGTGACTATGAGAGACGTTGTCACGAATTATATTTTTCCTAACACATTAGCAGTACTAGAAGTAACAGGAGATGATTTGAAGAAAGCCATCGAACAATCCGCAGAGTATTTTGTACTGAATGATCAGGGAGAAATTGATGTGAATCCAGAATTTGTAGAACCTAAACCGCAAATGTACAATTATGATATGTACGAAGGAATAGAGTATACGGTGAAAGTGTCGAAACCTTTTGGAGAAAGAGTCACAGAGTTTAAATATAAAGGGCGCGCTATTCAACCTGAAGATAAACTTCGGGTTGTGATCAATCAATACCGAGCAGTAGGTGGTGGAGATTATGCCATGTTTGATGCTTCTAAAATCATTCGTGAAGTAACGATTCCAATGAATGAATTGATTGGTAACTACTTCAAGGAAATGGGTACAGTAGAAGCAACGGCAAACCACAACTTTAAAGTTATAAAATAAAGATAAAAAGCAGATCTCTTCAAAGAGGTCTGCTTTTTTAACAAATTAAAGATAGCGTTCAATGGAATCAAAGAGGCTTGTAGCTACTAAAGAATCAAATCTATATCGATTGCTTATTAATTAAAAGAAGAGGTATGATAAATTCGTTATAATAGGCTTCAAAGTAGTAGGATTACTTTAAGGAAGAGGGGGAGTATTTTGAAAAGTAAAAAGATGGGTGAAATGGTTTTATTTATTGGAGGCGCTTTATTTCTTGTAGGGTGTGGAGAGCCTAGTGCAAGTCAGACTTTAGACGAAAGCATAGATGCTTACAATAATTTAGAGAGTTATACACAGTCTGTTGACCAAACCGTTGTAGTTGAAAACCAAGAAAATTCAGAAGAACTGAATATTAAGATAGATTCAACATTAACAATCGATACATATGCACTAGAACAAGTCATTAGTGATAGGGTAACAGAAGGGAACACGACAATCAGATATGTCAACGATGTCTTTTATCTAGAAGATCCGGTAAGTGGTTGGATTGAATTAGGAGATGAAGGAGAAGAACTGTTATCTGATTTGATTGAAGGCATTGTTCAAGAGGATGCTGAAAAGATCTTTTTCGATACAGCATTTCTGGAAACAATGAAAGAATACGAGGATGATATTGAATTCGAAGAAGAAACAAGTCACTATAATATGAAGTTAATATTAGAAGGCGAGGAGGCAAACAATTTCGTAGCTTCGGCAGTTATGGAAAATAATGTCGAATTTGAAACATTGTTTTCAGATGAAAATATGGTCATTACAACCCAAAGTATAGAAATCGATCTGCAGATGAACAAAGAAACCAAGTATCTTTCAAACCAGAGCATAAAAATGCAAGGTGACATTGAAGGGGCTGCAGATATGGTCATAAGCTTTACTCAAGACATTCAGGTTGCGTATGATCAATACAATGAAGTTGCAGAGATTGAAGTTCCTCAAGATGCTATTGAGTTATCTGAACTAACTGGTGAGACGGAAGAGGAGGAAGGCTTTGTGGATTTGGAAGAAGAGGGGGCTGAAGCAGACTTGTCATCACAACCAGGAGTTTTAGCCACAGGTGAAGGATCTGAAGAAGGCGCGGAAGACTTGTATATCTCTATTCCACCGATTTATCAAGATACTCCGTATGCGGGCACACTGTCTAGTCTAGAAAATAGTATACCAGGGTTTAATACGATGACACCTGGTGGATCAGCTATGATGATCTGGTCAGCTTTGGCAACCCAAGAAGAAGATCAATGGATTGCTTGGTTTGTCGTTGTAAACCGCTTAGGTATGGATATCAAAAATATTGATACTACGTTCTCATTCGAAAACGAAATGGGTGAAGTACTTGTTGAAGATTATTCTATTCAATTATCTGAAGAAGAGTACGGGGTCATAGGAAACGGGGCAATTGTGCCATTTCAAGTCATGATCCCTGAAGAGTCTCAAGAAGACTTTATGGATGTGCTGACTTATATTCACGCATGGCCGGTCGTTGATACTTTTGAGTATGAAGTCATGGAATAAATCTGTTTAGAAGAATTAAGATCAGTAGTCTTATAGTCAAAAAGCGTCTCTCTACTGGAAGTTTCCTGTAAAGAGATGCTTTTTATAGTGTTACTGATTTAACTAATCCACTTGTTAATCGTATCCGGCTCAACATGAACGTCTACATGCATAACATCGAAGTCGTTAAATAACAGTTCTTCTATTTTTTCCGTTACATCGTGTCCTTCTTGAACAGACATATTGGCATCGACAAGAATTGTAATATCTACATAGATGTTCGTACCATAATGGCGTGCCTTCAACGATTCAATACTATGAATTTCTGGAAGTTGTTTAACAGCTTTTTCGTAATTATCTAGCTCATCTTCATGAAAACCATCTGACAGTGAAAAGGTACTTTCTCTAAATACCTCAACACCTGTTTTAAGAATGATCAGAGATACGATTAATGCCATCACACCGTCAATCCAAGCCCAACCTAAAGCGGAAGCAAGAATAGCGACTGCTGTAGCCAAGCTGGTCAACGAATCTGCGAGGTTGTCTTTAGCGACAGCAGCAAGTCCACTCGATTTCACTTTTTTCGACAAGTTTAAGTTATACCTGTAAACAAAGAACATTACAACGGTACCAATCAAAGAAGCGATAGCAGCTAATCTATTAGGAGGAACCACTTCCCCAGACAATAATCGAATAACCGTAGATTGTAGTACTTGAAACCCCACAAACAACATTGCAAAAGATGTAATTAAGCTGGCAATAGGTTCAGCCTTCCAATGCCCGTAAGGATGATTAGAGTCCGCTGGCTTTCTAGCAGCTCGCAGACCGATTAGAATAGTGACAGAAGAAATGACATCTGTTAAGTTATTGAACCCATCTGCACTGAGCGCAGAAGATCTGAATGTAAATCCAATAAATAATTTCAAAGTAGCCATAAAAATATATACAACAATACTGACTCTGGCACCACGTTCGGCAGAACGAATCCGATCAAAACGATTTTCCATATAAATCCCTCTTCGTTTTCAATTTATTTCATTTAAGACAATGATTTTAGTTAGGTAAAACTTTTGTTTTTAGCATGACTATCATCGTACTGTTAATTTTAAGTTATTTCAATAAGAAGTACTTTAGTCTAAGAATATCTTTAGTTTATAACAAATCAAAAAATCAAGTTTAGGAGCAACAAAAAGATCACTGAAAGAATCCCAGAAGGTTCTTTCAGTGATCAATAAAAGCATATTGATTAGTATTTTATAAGCAAGTATATTCGTTATACACCAATATTTGCAGGTTCAAGCACTTCAAGGTACTGCATAGCTTGATAAATGTCGTTGGCCGTAACATCTGGAATAACGAGATTAAAAGTTTCTTTATCTGAAGCAGAAAAGGTAGCAATTTTTTCCATTGCCTCTTCAAGGCCATCTGTTACGCCGAAATCTTTCAGAGAATGTGGGAAAGCATTTTCTTTGTAAAAGCTCTGCAATCTATCAACTTCATCGTATCTTTTACAAGTCGCTAGTTGAACTAAAACTCCGTAGGCTACCTTAACACCATGCTCGTAATTATGTGTTTCAGGAATCAAGGACATACCATTATGCACAGCATGCGCGCCAGCCATTCTACCGTATTCGCCAGCAAAACCTCCGACAGTTCCGGCTATAGCTACGACAGCTTCTGCAACTTTTTGAAATGCGGGAGTGACTTCGTGCGTCTCTATACTTTTTAAAGCTTCTTCGCTATCCTGAAGCAAAATTTCTTGGGTAAGTTTCGCAGTTTGCAGTCCAACAGAGACCATAGCTGGTAAGGTTCCTTGAATGTGATTCGTGATTCCTTCAGCTTCGTACCATTTAGCAAGTGTATCTCCAATACCGCCCGCAAAGTAATGTTTTGGTGACTCTACTAGTAAAGAGAGGCCCATAAAACAAAAAGAAGCAGATCGATTATAGTAGTCAACGCTCCTAAATGTACCATCAGGATGATATACAGCTGAGAGAGGGGTATAGGCAGCGCAAGTTCCTAAAACGGTCGGAATCGTTACGTATTCAATTCCTAACAGGTCAGCAGTACCTTTAGCGGTATCGAGTACTTTGCCACCACCGATTCCAACGATACAATCCGCTCCTGCGCACTCTTTTGCTAGTCTGTTCATATCCTCGATGGATGCAGTATGATTATACTTTAGTACAGGAAAATCATTTTGACCAGGATAATGTTTTTCGAAAGCTTCAAAAGATAGTTCTCCAGTGATGATAACAGGAGACGTATATCGTTTCATTTTTTCATCAAAATAAACTAGAGCAGCTTCCTGGCAGATATATTGATCAGGACCACTTCTTACGGTTTGACTTAATTTCATATAAATTCACTACTTTCTTCTAAATTATGATTGGATTTTTATAGGATGAATAATCGAGTGTCGGGTGGAATCTTTTTGATCACGTCTTCGGCACAGGTTAGCATATACTGTTCCAAATAATGTATGCACGATTGTTCCAGCTGCGGCAGCGAGTGCCGTTGCGGGTGTGAAGTGTGCTAAACCAAGATTTGCAGCCAAGCCTGTATTTTGGAGACCGACTTCTATGGCAATGGTGCGAGTGGTCGGAATGTCTCGTTTTAATAATTTGCAAATTAGATAACTGATTCCGTATCCGCTCAAGTTGTGAAGCCAAACAATAAAGAAAATCACTAACCCAGTGCTAAGTAAGTTTTGTTGATTAACAGATACAGTACCAGCAAGTACTAAAAGTACAGCGATAGAAGAGAAAGAAGGTAAAATCCTTTCAGCTTTTTCCGTGTGTCTGCCAAGGAAGTGACTGATGACTAAACCAAGTAGGACAGGCAATAAGACAACCTGAATAATTGATTGGAACATCGTCCAGAAGTTAATATCCAGATAAGCTCCTCCATAAAATGAAAGAATAAGCGGTGTTAGTAGTGGAGATAACAGCGTAGAAACAGACGTTGAGCTAATAGACAAAGGTAAATTTCCATTGGCTAGATAAGCAATCACGTTTGAAGATGTTCCTCCAGGTACAGAACCGACCAATAAAAGACCTAAGGCAATTTCAGTTGGTAAATCGAACAAAGTTGAAAGTGCTAGGGCAGATAGAGGCATAAAGACATACTGGGTGATGACGACTAAAAAGACTTGCCAGGGCCGCCTTAGAACTTCACTAAAATCCGCTGGTTTCATTGTCAGCCCCATTGTAAACATAATGAACTGTAAGGTATACGTTGTGATACCGGCTGCCCATAGAAATAAATTAGGTAAAAGTAAAGCGAGCACAGCAGTTGCTATGACGACCCATGATAAGTACTTTGTAAAGGTTTGATTTAATTGCTTTAAGAACATGAGCATATGAGATTCCTCCATCTTTCTATAATGTTTGATCAAGTAATGGATTATCTTTAAAAAATTCTATGGAAACAGAAAAGACCTCTCATTCTTTAAAAGAATGAGAGGTCTAAGTCCCATTCACACCAAACCATGAATAGGACTAAACAGCTGTAAAAATTTATACAGTGTTAAGCCCTGAGCATAATAATTAAAATAATTGAGTTCACTGGTTGAGCGTTCATGAGGATTCCAACTTCCTTTTTCAGATAAAACATTTCTTTTTATTAGTTATTTATTAGAATACAGGTAGTAAGAAGTGGATGCAACCTTAGACATACAATTAAGTGATTAAAATAGATTGTAAAGATAAAACCATTTTGAAAACGATTTATAGTGTCTAGTCATTTATTAAATAAAGTAAAAAAGAGACCCTCTAAAATAGAAGGTCTCAATCTTTAAAAATGGATGATTACCATTTTTCAATATCTTGGCGTTCACCTTTGAAATTATTCTTTTTGTGATGACGTTCAGCTAGAACCGCTTCTACATCGGAAACCTTTACACCAGATTTATGCATCAAAACACCTAAGTGATACAAAACATCCGCAGCTTCGTCGGCAACTTCTTTTTTGTCCTCGTTTTTAGCACCGATGACAACTTCAAATGCTTCTTCTCCAAATTTCTTGGCAATTTTATCTATTCCTTTTGAAAGCAAATAATTTGTATAAGAGTCCGTGTCAGTTGCTTCTGCTCGATTTTGAATGGTTGCTTCGATGTCTTTTAATGTGAATGTAGATTCCAAATTAAAGCAACTGTCTGTACCAGTGTGACAAGTTGGACCAACTGGATCAATCATTAAAAGTAGAGCGTCCTGATCACAATCCAGATACATATCTTTCACATATTGAACGTTACCGCTAGACTCTCCTTTTTTCCAGAGTCTTTCTTTGGATCTAGAGTAAAACCACGCAACTTCTTCATTCTTAGTTAGTTCAAAAGCCTCTTCGTTCATGTATCCAACCATTCGAACTTCTTTGTTCGTATAATGTTGCAAGACTACTGTCAGTAGCCCTTTAGAAAAGTCAGGTTTTAAATCATCATATTTAGACATTTCTCATTGGCACTCCTTTTTTTATGCAAAGATCTTTTACTTCTTGAATTGACACGTCTTCGTCATGGAAGATAGAAGCCGCTAATCCAGCAGATACATCTGTTTCAGAGAACAATTCAGAGAAGTGAGCCGCTGTTCCAGCTCCACCAGATGCAATCACGGGTATATTGACAGATTCTTGAATCAGACGTAAAAGTTTATGATCAAAGCCTTGTTGCATGCCGTCAAAGTCCATACTTGTCACAAGCAACTCTCCTGCTCCAAGTGTCTCAACTTGTTTGACCCAATCAAGAGCTCTAGTATCAGTTGCCTGTTTTCCACCATGCGTATAACAAAACCAGTCTTGCTGTTCTTCATCCCATTTGGCATCAAGTGCAATACAGATACATTGAGAACCAAATTTTTCACTTGCTTCTTTAATTAGCTGTGGATTCCTGAGTGCAGAAGAGTTCAAGCTCACTTTATCCGCACCAGCACCAAGCAAGGTAGAGATATCTTCTACTGATTGAATACCGCCACCTATCGTCATAGGGATGAACAGTTCTTTAGCAGTCTGTCTAATAACATCAAGCATTAAAGCATGTCCCGTTTCTGTTGCAGAAATATCCAGAAAGACTAATTCATCTGCACCTAAGGCATTATAGCGTTTAGCAAGATCAACAGGATTTCCAATTTTTCTTAGTCCTTTGAACTGAATGCCTTTAACGACCGAACCATCTTTAACATCTAGACAGGGAATAATCCGTTTCTTGATCATCTGTTAATGCCCTCCCAAAATTCAGATGTGTTCGCAGCTTTACCGACAATTGCTGCCTTGACGCCAACAGCTTCTAATTCTTTCATATCTTGAAGACTTCGAATACCGCCTGAAGCTGTAATCGGATGAGGGGATAATTCAACGAGTCGAGCCGTTAATTCAATATTTGGACCACTCATTTTGCCGTCTTTAGAAATATCTGTATAGATAATACCACCTAAATCATAAGTAGCGGTTTCTTTAGCGATATCGTAAATTGTACGTTCTTCCGTTTCAGTCCAACCATTTACAGCGACTTGATCTTTCATCGCATCAAGACCAAGATAAATTTTTCCAGGGTATTTTAGGGTCATTTCCTTCAGCCAAGGAAGATCTTTTAAACCGCGCGTGCCTACAATAATGTAAGAAGCGCCATTTTCAAGATAGTATTGAATCGATTCTTCTGAGCGTATACCGCCACCAATTTCAATAGGCACCTTACTTGTCTGCATCAGTTTAGTGATAAAGTCTTTTTCAGCTGGCTTCTGGTGAAGGGCACCCATCAAATCAACGATATGAATACGTGCAACTTGCTCGAATTGGTTATAGAAAGCAATGGCTTCTTCAGCTGTTCGGCTCATGACTTCTTTTGATTCATATTTACCTTCCGTTAACCGTACGCTTTGCTGATCGATCAAGTCGATTGCCGGCCATAATTCTATCATGATATAAACCCACCTTTTAATGCCTGATCTAGTATTTTAAGTCCTTTTTCACCACTTTTTTCTGGATGGAACTGAATCCCAATAATGTGATCTTTTTGTACGATTGCGACAACGTCTTCTTCGTATTCTGCAGTAGCAACGACATTTTCATCCGTGTGTACTTTGAAAGAATGGATAAAATAAACGTCATCATTTAATGAGGGCACTTCAGAAGACAGTTTATTCCAGCCTAGATGAGGAACCGTTACGTTTCCAGTAATTTTTTTAACATCACCAGGAAGATAGCCAAGTCCATTGACATTCCCTTCTTCAGAAGAGTCAAAAAGCAACTGCATCCCTAAGCAAATACCCACAAAAGGTTTGGTTTCTTTTAATTCTTCTAGAACAGGTAAAAGACCGAGTTGCTGAATTCTACTCATAGCATCTTTAAAATGTCCTACACCTGGTAAAATGATGCGGTCAGCTTGCTTGAGTCGTTCTTCGTCATGCGTGATTTCCACTTCATATCCTAAATATTCTAAAGCATTGGTAAGATTCGCAATATTACCTAGCCCATAGTCTACTATGGCGATCATTCTTCAATCACTCCTTTAGAGGAAGGGATTCTATCGATTTCTGAATTGCTTAAAGCGATTCTCAGACTTTGAGCAAAGGCTTTGAACAAAGCTTCAATTTCATGATGCGTATTGCCGCCTCGAATTAAGTCTAGATGAGTGGTTAAACGAGCGTTGATGGATAACGCATAGAAAAATTCTTTCACAAGCTCAACATCGAATGATCCAACTGTTTGAGTAGAAAATTGTGCTTCAAAGTGAAGGAAAGGACGGCCACTGACATCGACAACAGAACGCGCAAGTGTTTCATCCATCGGGACATAAGCCGTTCCGTAACGCTGAATACTAGATTTATCAACATTCAGCTCAGCAATCGCTTGACCTAGTAGAATTCCAACATCTTCCGTTGTGTGGTGATCATCGACATCCAAGTCACCATCTACCTTAATATCAAAGACAAAATGACCATGAAACGCCAGTAAGTCCAGCATATGATTTAAAAACCCGACACCTGTATCAATTGTAGAAGCGCTCAAACCACGTTCAACTGATAAGTGAATAGCTGTTTCTTTTGTTATCCGTTCTTTCTTGATGGCCATTTTTCATCTCTCCATTTTTGAATAATTTTTCTAATTTCTTCTAATTGGTCTTCAGTTGCAATTGAATAGCGGACAGCCTTTTTAAGAGAAGGGGAATCCTCATCAGGATACATCCGGGGAAGAAATCCATTTTCAACGATGTAATTTCCAAGATCCATAGCATCATCACCATAAGTGAACAAGAAGTTTGTACTGCTTTCTAACATTGGAATGATTTCTCCAACTTCTTCTTTAAAGATACTGTGCAGCTGTCTGGAAAGAGACCGATTCAATTCAATAAAATTTTCCAGTCTTTCTGGTTGATTCAATAAGTGTACGGCAACATTTAAAGAAAAAGTATTTAAAGGATAAGGGTGGGCGACTGAGTCTAGAAGATCCATCGTTTTACGAGTAGAAGTAGCGACACCAACGCGTAATCCTGCTAGACCATAAACTTTAGAAAGGGTACGCAAGCGAATGATATGATCGCCAACAGGTGGTTCAGTAGCTTCTTCTACAAATTCTCCATAAGCTTCATCTATAATGAAATAGCCACCGACTTCTTTCATCAGTTCAGCAGCTTTTTCGATAAACGCATCAGGGTGCAATGTACCGAAGGGATTATTAGGTTGTGAAAAGATGAATACAGAAGGACGTAAAGTTTTGATTTGTCTATAAACTTCTTCATAATCGAAAGTGAAGTCTTCATTTGCAGGCAACTTAACGATTTCGCGTCCGAACTGTTTAGCGTAGACATCATACATGACAAAATCAGGATCAAAAGTCAAAACGGGTCCTTTTCCAAGAACAATGATTGATTTTTGAATCCATTCGTCTGAACCATTAGCAAAAGAAACCAGCTCAGGATCAAGCTGATTGAATGCAGCATAGGTTTGTTGTAGATCTTGGTATTCATTTTCTGAGTACTGATTGAACTGAGTATCAATCGCGATTTTCGCAATCTCTTCTTCAGTCAATGCTCTATAAGGACTTTCATTTTTATCAATTCTGATCATTCGAATTATCCTCCAGTCGGTAATAAAGGGAATCGCGGTGTGCCTGTAAGGCTTCTTCTTCTGCAAGGCGAACTCCAGAAGATGCCATTTCTTCAAATGTTGCTTGAGATAAGTGGATAACAGAATTCGTTCGTAAAAAGTCATTCACAGATAGTCCATTTGAAAAACGGGCATTTCCTCCAGTAGGAAGTACATGGCTCGGTCCGGCAACATAATCACCGATAGCTTCAGGAGAACGGTCTCCAATAAAAATAGCACCAGCCGTTGTAATCAAGTCAACGTAACTTTCAGCATCGTTGGTTTGGATGGAGATATGTTCACCTGCGATTAGGTTTACGACTTCAATCGTTTCTTCTTTTGATGCTGTATGGATAGAATAATGATGTTGTTTCAAACTTTCTTCAATAATCGCAGCACGTGATTGTAAAGGTGCTTTTCTCTGGACTTCAGTAAGGATCTCTTCTATCTTTTCTTTGGATTCACTAATCAAGAAAGTTCGTGCTTGAACGTCGTGTTCAGCTTGAGCAAGTAGATCATAAGCAACCCAATCTGCTCTAGTCGATTCATCCACGACCACAACTATTTCACTAGGGCCCGCTATAGAATCAATTCCGACGTCTCCGTAAACCAGTTTTTTAGCCATTGCGACAAACTGGTTTCCAGGTCCTACGATTTTATCTACTTTTTGAATCGTTTCAGTTCCATAAGCAAGTGCAGCCACTGCTTGAGCACCACCAACTTGATAAACATGGTCCGCTTCTACAATGTAGCAGGCTGCTAGTATGGCTTTTTGAATGCCATCTGCTTGCGGTGGCGTTACGATAATCGTTTCCTTAACGCCAGCGACATTAGCCAACACAGTTGTCATTAAGACAGTAGAGACGAGGGGAGCTGTACCTCCAGGGACATAGATACCTACACGATTTAAAGGGTGGATTTTTTGATACAATTCAGAAGAAGGGCCTTGTTTCCATTTTATAGAATTTTGATACGTTTCAATATTCGACTTAGCCTCTTCGAGCGCCTTTCTCAGGTCCGCATCGATTGATTCATAAGCTTCTTTTAAAGTAGAAGATGGAACTTCTAGGTCAGTTAATTCAACAGCGTCAAATTGCTTTGAATAGTCAAACAAGGCTTGATCACCTTGTTGTTGTACAGTTTTGATGATAGACTGAACGCTTTCTAGTAATGTCCAATCGATATCATTTTTTGTTGCATAAATGTCTTTAAAGGTATTTGTCGTATACATATCAGTTCATCCTTAATTGATTCATTATGGTCTGAATCTCATCATTTTTAGCAAAATACGCATGTTTATTTGAAATCAGACGAGCATTAATCTCATCTAGTTGAATTTGTTCATAAAGACCATTTTCTCTAAGTGTTGTTCCTGTTTGTACGATATCCATGATTGCATCAGCCATATCAATCGTAGCAGCGAGTTCAACTGAACCTTTTAGTTGAATGATTTTGACGGGTTGCATAATAGAATCAAAATATTTTTTTGTAAAATTGACATATTTTGTAGCAACTACTGGATACGTATCTCTTGGTTCTTTTGCAGCTACTGCAAAATGACAATATCCAAAAGGCAAGTCCATCAAGTTATTAATCTGACGGTCTTGTTCAAATAAAACGTCACTTCCTGTAATTCCAAGGTCTGCAACGCCTTCTTCTACATAAACTGGAACATCTTCACCTTTAACAAGTAAAAATCTCACTTGTTCCAATTCGATAACAAGTTCTCTTGAAATGGATTTCAAGGCTGAGCTCCAGCTCGTTAATTCTTTTTCATCAAGGTACTGTATAAAATCTTTTAATTGTCTTCCTTTAGATAACGCAATTGTAATCATAGATTCTGTTCCTCCGTCTCTAGTTTTAAAGAAATGATTAGATATTTAAACCGATTCCAAAAGCATTGGAAGGACTTGAGTATTGTCCACCTGATGCGATTGGCTCAACGGTATCTTCCGCATAAAGTTGAATCGAAATACCTTTATAATAAGACTGTGAAGGTAAAGCTAGCATGTCTCCGTATACGTAAGTGATATTCTCTTCATTCAGTATGGCTTCCCACTGAGTCATTTCTTCGATATGACGTTTTAGATGAGGCATATGTTCTTTGACATAACTTGATTGTTTGGCTGCCGGTTGAGCCATTAATGCAATGATTGGATGCTCTGCACCCAATTTTGCTTTTAGTGCATCTCTATTGCGTTCTTTAATATATTTACGAGTTAGTTCATCAGATAAATCTTCTTCAGATAATAGATTTTTTAATAAAGTATTATGACTGATAACAGCTACAGATAAAGGTAAGTCTAATGATTCCTTGATATAAGCTACCATCTGTTTCAAAACGGCCATTTGTTTTTGAATATCTCCTGTAAAGGTTTCAAGTCCATATTGGTGTTTTTCTGAACTCTGAGTGTAAACTGGTCCAGAATAAGCGATGGTCTCAGAATGTAATTGATATTTTTGACGATACCGTACAATTGCGTTTGTCCAGTCACTTCTAAGTGCATACAAAGAGCCCTCGTGCTGCCATTTATGGCGGTCATTCATTAATCCTAAATCGTCTTCTGACAATTTAGTCCAGTCGAATTGTTCGATAGCGGATAAATCGATCAAATCGTAGCCCAATCCATGGAAATGATGGAGGAAGTCCAGTTCTTGTCTTTTTTGATGGAGTATGGATTTGTTAAGGCTAATAGAGTTCATAATAATTCCTTCCTCGTTTCTATTTTTTTAAAGTTCTGATACAATCAGACTTGTTATTAGTAAGTTTTACCAATAACAAAAATAGTACCATAAACTAGGCTTTATATGAATAGATTCAATGAAATTAATGCGGTACACTAGTTGAGTACGAGATAACAAGAGAGACCATACTATTTAGAAAGTAGGTAGGAAAATGACGATAGATGGACACGTACATACGCAATATTGTCCTCATGGATCTGATCATAAAATGGAAGCTTATGTGAAAGTTGCTATTGATAAAGGAATCAAGGCCCTGACCTTCACAGAACACGCACCTTTACCAATAGAAGATACGGTGCCCACAAAAGACAGCGCAATGGCCGAAAATACAGTTTATGAGTATTTGAAAGAGGCAAAAGGGCTTCAAGCAAAATATGGCCATAAAATTCAAATCAATGCAGGATTTGAGATTGATTATATTGAAGGGAAAGAACAGGAAACGCAGCTGTTTCTTGAGCAGTATCCTGAAGCAATTCCTCACTCTATATTAAGTGTGCATTTTTTGAGATTGTCAGACGGTTCTTATTACTGTATTGATTACAGTAAAGAATCATTTATTGAAAAAGCTAAAGAAGTAGGATTTGATACATTATACAAACTTTACGAAAAAACAGTCCGAAAGGCTTTATCTAATCCATATGGAGAGTTGACACCAAAAAAAATCGGTCACATCAATCTGATTCATAAGTTTAGTAAAGCTTATGAGTACACGGATACAATCAACTGGAAAAAATTGCTAATGTTAGCTGAAAAAAATCAGTATAAGTTGGATTATAATTTTGCGGGTATGGATAAAGCCTATTACGGTAAAACGTATCCAGATGATGTCATTTTAAAAGTGGCTAAGCAACTTGAGCTTGTTCTAGAAACTGGATCGGATGCACACAGACCGGAAGAAGTTGGCCGGTACTTTATGGAAGGAGAGAGTTAAAATGGCGGGAATTGAATTTGAAATTATGGAACATATCGGTACCATCAGCGAAGGCAAGAGTGGATGGAAAAAAGAACTCAATTTGGTGAGTTGGAATGGTAATGATCCAAAATTTGATATTAGAGACTGGAGCCCTGATTATTCGAAAATGGGGAAAGGTCTAACCTTATCTGCTGAAGACTTGACAGCTTTAAAAAACGTTTTGGATAAAATGGAACTATAATGAGCCAATTTGGTAGATTGTTATTAAGAATAGAATACTACGAGAATATTTATTACGAATTTGTAGTTTTTTATTGCATTTAGTAAAATTAAGAGTATAATGAATTTAGTTACAAAAAGTAAGATATAAAAGAAGGAGAGATTTAAGCATGCAATTTTTAGATGAATTAAAAACACGTCGTTCAATATATAGCCTAGGAAATGATATCTCACTATCAGAAGAAGAACTAATTACTTTGATTAAAGATGTTGTAAAAGAATCACCAACATCATTTAACTCTCAAACTTCTAGAGCCGTTATCTTGTTAAACGATGAACATAAAAAATTATGGTCAATCACTGAAGAATTACTTAAACCATTAACACCAGAAGAAGCTTTCCCAAATACTCAAGCTAAACTACAAGGTTTTGCTCAAGCTAAAGGAACTGTATTATTCTTTGAAGATCAAGATGTTGTTAAAAACTTGCAAGAACAATTTGCACTTTATGCTGAAAACTTCCCAATCTGGTCTGACCAGGCAAGTGGAATTGCTCAAGTAAACGTGTGGACTGCTTTGGCTCAATTAAACATTGGTGCTAACTTGCAACACTATAACCCAGTAATCGATGAAAGAGTTGCTCAAGAATGGGGCACTCCGGAAAACTGGAAACTTAGAGCGCAATTAGTATTCGGTTCACCAGAAGCTCCAGCTGGAGACAAAGAATACATGAACGACGAAGATCGTTTCAAAGTATTCGGTAACTAATACAATAATCGAGAAAAACGATCTCTCCTGAAAACGGAGAGATCGTTTTTTTCAATCTTCTATTTTTGTTAGCACTAGCTCAGTCCAGCCAAGTTTAAATCCAGATCGGATAGCTAAGTTGATTGATTTTGTATGAGTGAACTGTGTACTGTACACAGGAAGAACTGCTTGCTTGTTTCTAATTATAATTTCACGGGTCATCGCTTTGACTAAATTTGTTGCAATTCCTTTTGAGTGATGGTCTTCTACAATTTCAACTCCAATCTCCCAAGTATATTTACCATTATGATTGGCTCCAATCATGGCAACGATTTCGTCATCAATTACATGAGCAATTCCCAATTTATCCGGATCTGTTTTATCATATAAGAAAGATTCTTCAAACCGTTCGTCTTCTTTGAAAGAGACGATTTCGGTTTCTTCGTATATTTTGAGATTTGATAACTCTACTTCTGGTAAAGTCCAATGTTTTGGAACAAAAAAGGGAGAGTAGTGATTTAGTTTATACTTAAACGGTTTCAATAATTCGTTTAGTTCTATAAGGCTATCAATTTCACCGAACCATTCTCCGGCACGGTTTTTGTATGTTTCTTGGAGTTTTTGAGTAAGAGCCTGATTTCCTGTTCTACAAAATATTCGATCTTTATAAAAAATCAAATCTCCATCATTACGAGCCCAGTAACGGCTAGTCTCTGAAGGAGGGGATGTTTTGAAAATATGTTCAAAGCCTTCTAGTTCTTCTAGCGTACAATTTAGATCAATTGCAAACTGTTTTAATATCAACTGATCGATTGTTAATTTTTCCATGAAGGTACTTCCTTTACTTTTTTGTAGATAATCACAAATACAAGACATATGAACGTTCAATATAAGTTGAATCAGCGTTAAATAATTTTAGATCTTCTTTTTCATAAACCCAAAAAGTATGAGGATAATCCGGAGAATATGGAAGTGGATTTCCTTGCGAATCTAATTCTCCGATTTTCTGAGTAGAAGGATCAACCATAAATTTACCAGATGGATAGGGAGATTGCTTTAATTGTCCTTTTACACGGTAGTGCTCTGTCAGTAATTGCGCACCGTTTTTTTGATAGAACTGATTAGCTGGTAAATCATCTCTAGTAAAAATCGTTAAATAGTGTACATCTTTACTTTTTAAAATCTGTATGCTTTGATTCCACAAAGATTGTGCAATACCGAGTTTTTGAAAGTCTGGGTGGATAGCAATAGCATCTACATAAGAACCTTGATAAGCATCTTTTACATACAGATCATTTTTAGTTCTTTCTTCAGAATATATACCGATATCTATTAGGCCGACCACTTCATCTTTAAGCAATGCAACTAGTTCTATTGTTTCCTTATATCCATCCTCTTTTTCAGAATAGATATCTTTTTCTTGTGACATTTGATCTATGAATTGACTATGTAAATAAGCAAGTGCTTTACATCTGACCCAGCTTTTCTCGAAAATTGGCTGATAAGGTAGAATGGTGAACTCTGAACTTTGTTGCAATACAGACAGCTCCCTTCTTTTTAAATCCATTTCTTTTTCATCTTAGCACAGTAAAGTGCCAAAATGTATCAATAATTTAAGAGAGATACAAAAAACCAAATAGAAAATTCTGAATGATCAGAAGCTTCTATTCGGTAAAAATTATTTTAATGCGTCTTTTGCAAGTTGATCAACGAGTTCGTTAAATTCAACACCAGAGTGCGCTTTAACCTTTTTGAATACAACTTCTATTCCTTGAGAGACTTGTTGGTAAAAAGTGATGTAGTCTTTTGATACTTGTTTGTTTGCGCGCCAGCGTCCAGTTGCCCACATTTCTATTCCTAAGTAATCATAATGAACGATGACCTTTTTGAAGCCATTTTCTTTTGCCCACTTGATCGCGTTCAAACTACCAAAACATTCACCTGCGATTTGAAAGCTTTCCACATATCTAGGATCGTTATCGGCATGACTCATAGTGCCAATGACTTTGTCGTCTTTAAGCATCACAACACCATAACTGTAACGATTACTGATTTTATCAAAAGAGCCATCTACGTAAGCAAAGACAGTATCTTCATCAGAAACAGTGGAAACGACCGCTACAGGATTAATAAATTGTTCTGCTTCAATCTTTGTCGTAAATGATTTAAATTCGGCTCCCGAGAAACCAGAAATCTGTTTCTGAGCTTCAGGCCATGTAGTATAAATTCCAGGTTTTCTACCCTTTTTAACTGCATAATATTTTTGAACCATAGGTACCTCCATTTTTTCAAGCACTTTATACTTTATGGAAGAATCGGTTAAAAGTCAATATTGAAAGTACGGGTTAATTCGTTTATTATTATTGACAAGTCAAGTAGAGTTCAGTACATTAACATTATCTTAGAATTGAATAGTTAATCTGCACTGAAAAGGATAGTATGATCAATTATCTTGCAAAGAGAGCTCTTTAAAGCTGAAATGGAGCCAAGAAATTGATAGGAAAATGACCTTTGAGCAGAATTGTCGAATGGTTCAGTGCCATCAGACTTTTCCGGAAGCAACCGTTATTAATGCATCAGTAACTGAGTCTAGCTTTTAAAGTATGGACTTGTGCTGAGTAAGATCTATAGTGATATAGATAAATAAAGGTGGTACCACGTTAATATCGACTAACGTCCTTGAGTAAGAAGAAGATTCTTATTCAAGGATTTTTTGTTTACAATTCAAAAATTAAGGGGATGAAGTAGATGCAAGAAGCAAATATTTGGAATCAAAAAGGACCATTTAAAGTTGATCATGTAGGTAGTTTGTTGAGACCGGAAAGATTGAAGAAAGCTAGATTCGCTTACGAAAAAGGTGAAGTTACTAAAGCACAGTTAAAAGAAGTAGAGGACCAGGAAATCAGTAGAATTGTCCAAAAACAAATAGATATTGGATTAAAAGCTGTAACTGACGGAGAATTCCGTAGAGGTTGGTGGCACCTTGATTTCATGTGGGGGTTAAATGGAATAGAGCAATATAGAAAGGATCACGGGTATCAATTCGCTGATGGTATCGAAAGTGAACCACTTGATGTTCGAACGACTGGTAAAATCAGTTGGAATACAACTCATGATTTTCTGGAACATTTTAAGTATTTGAAGAAAGCAGTAGGAGCCGGCGCTATTGCTAAATTATCAATCCCAAGTCCAAATCAGTTTTTACACGAAGGGATTAGAAGAGAAGAGCATTACGAAAGCGCGGAGTTATTTGCAGAGGACCTCAAAAAAGTCTATATCGATGCAGTACAAGCTTTTTATGATTTAGGGTGTCGCTACCTTCAACTAGACGATGTATTTTGGGGGTTTTTAGCGGCTGATGGCATTAGGGGCGGGGTCGTTCCAGAAGAAGAATGGCTTCTGCTGAAACGACTATCTAAAGAAATGATTCAAACCATTATTGAGCATAAACCAAAAGACCTTACACTAACGACACACGTTTGTCGTGGAAATTATAAATCCTCATATGCTGCTGCAGGTCCTTATTATCCAGTGGCTAAAGAACTTTTCGATGAAATTTCTTATGATGGATACTTTTTAGAATATGACGATGACCGTTCCGGTGATTTTGGTCCACTTGAACATTTCTCTGGAGAAGGTAAAGTGGTATTAGGATTAATGACCTCTAAGTTTCCAGAATTAGAAGATATTGAGGTGCTGAAAAATCGAATTAATGAAGCCGCTCAGTATGTACCTAAAGAGCAGCTTTGTATCAGCCCACAGTGTGGGTTCGCTTCTACTGAGGAAGGAAATCTATTGACTGAAGAACAGCAATGGGCGAAGTTATCACACCTGATCAATCATATCGATGAGATATTCTCGAATAAACTTGTATAATAATCTCATATATTCTATCGAGCATGATAAAGGAGATTAATATGATAAAAGAATTCTGTGCAGAAAACTTCACTCAAATACCATTAGCGATTGAGAATGGAGCTAACCGAATTGAACTTTGTGATAACTTATCAGTTGGTGGAACGACGCCTTCTTATGGCGTAATCAAAAATACCATAGAATATTGCAAGGACTATTCTGTTCCAATCATGACAATGATCCGCCCAAGAGGAGGCGACTTTGAGTATTCGATACAAGAAGGCATTATTATGGAAAATGATATTGAACAAGCGATTGAACTCGGAACAGACGGCGTCGTTTTAGGATGTCTAACTTCTGAGAACAAAATTGATCGTGTGTTAATGGAAACTTTATTGAAAAAATGTAAGCACGTAGAAGTAACCTTTCATATGGCCTTTGATGAAATCGCAAAAGAAGATCAGTTCAATGAAATGGAGTGGTTGATTCATCATCATGTGACACGCATTCTAACACATGGGGGATCTGCGGGAGATATTTTCCGTCATCAGGACAGATTAAATGAACTGATTAGCCACGCGAAAGGAAGAATAGAAATTCTTCCCGGTGGTGGAGTGACGTACGAAAACCTTACTGAACTTGCAGGAAAAATTAACGCAAATCAATTCCATGGTACAAAAATCGTTGATTATTCATCATAAAAAAAGAGGCTGGGACAAAAGTCCCAGTTAAATAATAAGATCCACCGGGAAATCTACTTGAGATTTTCCAGTGGATCTTATTTGTTTATGTAAGCAAAAGGAGC
>NZ_JBHSUL010000009.1:0-115115 GCF_042660675.1 Marinilactibacillus sp. GCM10026970 | reverse complement strand
AGAAAGAGAACACATAGCAGCATAAGCTAACTATCTGTTCTCTTCCAAGTACGATTATTTTCTAGCTTTATTCTTCACCAACGCTAATTGACATAGAACCAAAATTAAGGACGGTTATTTTTGTACCTAGACTTATTCACTTTTTAGAGTAGGTAGTATACGTCCCTAATAGCCCGGTTAAGAAGATAAGAGCCATTAGGAGATTAAACAAATCTTCGTTACTCCAATAAAAATACAAAAATAAAAGAGTAGCGAATAAAAAGAATGATTCAGTTATGATTAGTGCGGTCTTATCCAATCACATTCCAACTTTCTAGTACAAGTAGCTTTATAAGAAGTATTTTATATGGTTACTTTATTTTTCTATGCATAGATTTTTCAGCTGTATAAGCTTGAACATAACGTTTGAGTAAAACAACTCCGTATATGATTGCAACGATAGTAACGACAACTAAAAGTACAAGTGATAATTTAAGTACAATATCTAGATAAGTCATGAAACGGCCTAACCTTAAAGGTGCTGTAACATCCATTGGACTTATTTCCATTGATTTCACCTACTTTCCTATAAAGTAAACTTAAAGAGAAGAAAGCTTTATGTCAAACAAACCGCCTACTGAAATTGACTGTGAAAGTAAAAGTGCTAATTTTTATGATCTACAGTATGATATAAAAAGAATAGAGGTAAACAATGAAAATTAATATAGTACCAATAGAAACCAAAGAAATATTGTCAATGAAAGAACAAAAGATTCTTCACGTCTCTGTATTAAATATAATCTCTTTAGTAAATGGACTAATAGTAGGCAAAGAAATTGTTATGAACCCTATTGAGAAAAATGATGATATAGGCTTTGAAGTATTTCTTTCGGATGAAGTTTCAGAAGAAGAAAAGAAAGCTTTTTGTGAGAGAGTTGTCAGACAAGTTAGTATGTTTTTAAAAATGTCTGAAGTAAGTTACTTAGTTAATATAAGTGAATAGCTACATACAGAAGAGAGATTCTCTTAATTATAATTAAATTTTGAAGCAAACGGGTAAATATAAGCCAGTTCGCTTTTTTTGTATTTATTGGAAAGAATATTCATTGAGACAATTCAAATAGAGAAAGAACTTTTTAAAAAAGGCGGAATATTGTTAAGATATTAAATGTTAATAACGAAAAGAAAATGATTTTTTAAAACCAAAAATACTAAAACACGAACATCAAAAGAGAAATATGAGGATGATTGCCATAATTTTCTAATTTTTCGAATTTTATGGTAATAAAAACTCTAACTTGGAGAAAAGCGCTCTAGTTTACGCTAAGATTCGACATAAGAGGTATACATAAAAATAACTTGAAAACGTTATTAGTATAAAACACGAACATTAATTATTAGAATTTCATATTACATTCGTTTTTATGTTGAAATGTTATTTCTATTTACCTATAATTCATTGTATGCTTACCATAACTTAACAATTGATATACATAGTAGCTAAAATATATGGATTTACCGAAAAAATAACAGTTTTAATTCATGAAAAAGGATGATTTATCAGAATGTCTAAAAAAACCTCCTATTTAATATTAGCACCTGGATTGGTGCTGTTACTTTTCTTTTTGATTCTTCCCCTGATTACTATCATATGGCCGACTTTCTATGAAGGTGGTATTACATTTGATGCGTATCTATTATTTTTCCAAGATTCGTATAACGTGAATATTTTATATCGAACAATCAAAATCTCTCTAATGGTTACCTTTGTCAGTATTATTTTTGGGGTGCCTACAGCGTATTTTATCGCTACTAGCCCAAGAAAATGGCGCGGTTTACTGATGTCTTTAACATTATTTCCGCTACTGACCAATTCTGTTGTTCGAAGCTTTGCTTGGATCAATATTTTAGGAAGAAACGGTATTATTAACAGTTTACTGCTTGCAACTGGAATGATTTCTGAACCCATTACGTTACTATATACAGAATTTGCGATTATTATCGGGTCTTTCTATCTGTTTTTACCTGTAATGATTATCTCGCTTGTAGGTACTTTTGAAAATATCGATACTGAAATTATGGAAGCTGCGGAAACGCTGGGTGCTAATCGTTTGACGGCATTTATAAAAGTGATTTTACCCTTAAGCATTCCGGGAATCATCGTCGGAAGTATTCTCGTTTTCACTGGTACGCTAACAGCTTATACAACACCTCAGTTACTTGGCGGTAACCGAAATATGATGATGTCGACCTTCCTTTATCAAAATGCCATGGCACTTGGCGACTGGCAAAGTGCTAGTGTGATTGCTTTAATCATGATTGTGACTACGATGTTAGTTATGAAAGGATTCAACTTTTTAGCTTCAAGATTGGATAAGCGAGGTGAGGAATATGCGTAAACAAAGAGGTTTATCGATTTTTGTCTTACTCGTTTTTGTATTTCTCTGTTTGCCCTTAATTATTGTTACGGTGACGGCTTTTGGCGAAAATCCAAGTATACAATTTCCAATAGAAGGCTTCACTTTTGAATGGTTCAAAAAAGTGTTTGAAATTAGTTCGTTTATCGACAGCTTTTTCTTGAGTCTACAAATTTCATTTCTTGCGACAATATTGGCGCTAGCAGTTGGAGTTCCTGCGGCTTACGCGTTGGCGCGTTACCGAACACCAAAAACAGCGTGGTTAAAAAGTTTCTTCCTATCGCCTACTGTGATTCCGGGAGTTGTCGTCGGATATGCCTTGTTTCAATTTATTGTAGTTCAACTGAATCTTCCGATCTATCAAGGATTACTACTGGGGCACTTCCTGATCAGCTTACCGTACGTCATACGAGTTGTCGGGTCTAGTCTGGAGCAATTGGATTTTTCTATTGAAGAAGTTGCCTGGACGCTTGGATGCACGAAAGTTAAAGCTTTTATACGCATCGTACTACCGAACATCACATCAGGAATCTTTGCTTCCTTTATGCTCGCATTTATCAATTCATTTAATAACATTCCTGTTTCTCAATTTTTATCTGGACCAGGGGTATCCACTCTACCAACGACATTAATGAATTATATTGAATATAATTACGACCCAACAGTTTCTGCACTGTCTGTGCTTTTGATGTTAGGAACGATTGTACTGATGTATTTAATTGAGAAAACACTAGGGCTAGCGAGTGTGGCTTAAAGTTAAACGACTGGATTTATGATTGTTTGTTTTAGAAGTTGAAGGAGGAAGTAGAAAGGTATGTCATTCGTTGACCTAGAAGATATTCGCGTTTCTTACGACGGGAAAAATAATATATTAAAAGACTTGAATTTATCTATTGAAGAAGGACAGTTAGTTTCATTATTAGGACCATCAGGGTGTGGAAAGACAACAACGTTGCGTGTCATAGCAGGCTTGATTGAACCAAATGACGGAGCATTTAAGGTAGAAGGGGCGAACCTTACAAAAGTACCCGTGCATAAAAGGAATTTTGGAATGGTGTTTCAAAGTTACGCGTTATTTCCGCATTTAACAATCAAAGAAAATGTAGGATTTGGCTTGAAATTACGGAAAGAACCGAAAGATACCATCCATAAAAAAGTTATGGAAATGTTAGAAGTGACGGGGCTTGCGGACTTTGCAGATCGTTATCCTAAACAACTTTCGGGCGGTCAACGTCAGCGTGTTGCCTTAGCTCGAGCATTGGTCATTGAACCGAAATTACTTTTACTGGATGAACCACTTAGTAATTTGGATGCAAAATTAAGAATCAATATGCGCTTGGAAATCAAAAAAATTCAGCAACGCCTAGGGATCACGTCTGTATTTGTCACCCATGATCAGGAAGAATGTTTTTCTATCTCTGATAAAGTAGCGGTTATGAACCAAGGTATTATCGAACAATTTGACTCACCGGAAGTGATTTACAATTATCCTAAAACAGAATTCGTAGCACGCTTTATCGGGTTCGAAAACTTTTTTGATCTGACGCTTGTTGATGATCAGACCTACGCAGCATCAGATGGAAGTCTGTTCAAGACTAAACGTGCTTGGGAATCTGCAAAAAAAGTGGGCACGATTCGACCGGAAGATATTACACTTCTTGAAGAACAGTCAGAACAAACGGTAAACACACTTCCTGGTGAAGTGAAAGTACGCACGTTTTTAGGAAAAAGTTACCAATATGAAGTCGAAACACCGCTTGGAAAAATACTCGTACAAGATAGCCATTCAACTGCTTATGCACCAGGAGATCAGGTATGCCTTTATATACCAGAAGAAAAACTGATTTTGGTTTGACCACACTATTAAACGATAAAAGGGGATATTTAAATGAATAAGAAAATTCAATTATTAGGATTATCATTGATGAGTACAGCGGTTTTGGCTGCTTGTGGTAATAATGCAACAGGTGAAAACAAGCAAGAACTAGTGATTTCGACGTTTGGATTGAGTGAAGACGTCATGGAAGAAGATATCTTCGCACCTTTTGAAGAAGAGCATAACGTTGACATCGTTACGGAAACGGGAACAAGTTCAGAGCGCTATACAAAATTTGCGAGCAATGGCAATACTACGGTGGATATCCTAGATATTTCTCAATCCAATGCTGCAAAAGGATTTGAAGAAGGTCTGTTTGAAGAGTTGGATGCGACAAAAGTACCTAATATGGATAACTTGATCACTAGCGCAAAAGAACTTTCAGCAGATGGTTCGGGCCCGGCTTATACAGTGAACAGTATCGGAATTATTTATAATGAAGAGGCTGCAGGAATGAAGATTGAAGAATGGTCAGACTTATGGGATCCATCTCTAGAAGGTAAAATTTCTGTACCGGACGTTGCAACAACTTTTGGCCCAGCAATGCTCCATGTAGCGAGTGATTATAAAGGTGTGGATATACAAGAAGATGACGGTGAAGCGGCACTTGAAGGAATAGAAGAATTATCTCCTAACATCGTTAAAACGTATAGTAAATCTTCTGACTTAGTCAATATGTTCCAATCTGGTGAAGTTGTGGCTGCTGTAATTGGTGATTTCGCTGTACCGATTATTTCAGGAGCGAATTCAGATGTTCAGTATGTCGTTCCAGAATCAGGAACTTATGGGAATTTCAACACCGTTAATGTAAATGTAAATTCTGAAAACAAAGATTTAGCGTATGAATTTATCAACTGGAGAATCAGTGAAGAATTGCAACAAGTGACAGCGGAATCTCTGAATGAAGCACCAACGAATGCAAATGTTGAGCTGAGCGAAGAAGTAGCTGCAGACAAAACATACGGAGACATTGCAGAACGTACTCAGCCGATTGATTATACGTTTGTAAATGCTCACCTAGAAGACTGGATCAATCAATGGAATAGAACCATCAATCAATAAATTTAACTTCAAAAAAGGCTGGGACATTTGTTCCATCCTTTTTTGTTTTACGGATAGTCGTTAGAATACCTATATAGGAGTGACCGATGAAATGGAAATCGATTTGATCGTTAAACATGCACAAGTTTACAACACTTTTTTGAAAATATTTGAACAGAAAACTGTCGGTATTTTAGAGGGAAAGTTCTTTTATATCGGTCAAAAAGATTTAGAGGGTCTAACAGCCAAGCAAGTGATAGATGCTAAAGGGAAATACATGATTCCAGGGCTGATAGACATTCATATGCATATTGAAAGTTCTATGATGCCACCTTCTATCTTTTCGAAAGCGGGCTTGGCACATGGGGTTACAACAATTGTAGCGGATGCGCATGAGATCGCAAACGTCTTTGGTATGGAAGGTATCCAATCCTTTATGGATGAAAAAACGGAGATGGATATCTTTTATGCCATCCCCTCATCAGTGCCGTCCACAACGAATGTATTGGAAACAACGGGTGGAACAATCGGCTTGAATGAAGTTCGGGAGCTATTGGCTTCTCCACGAATCATTGCATTAGGAGAAGCCATGAACTTTAAAGGCATTGTCAGTGAACCAGATTCCCTCATTCGCCAAATTTTAAAAGAAACGAAGCAAGTGGATCCTTTCATGCCGATTGAAGGACACGTCCCACGGGTGACAGGGATGGATTTAGCTAAATTTCAATTTGCGGGTATTACAGCGGATCATACTCAGCAAACGCCAGAATCGATTTATGAAAAAATCAGTAGCGGGATGTTCATTGAGTTGCAGAGAAAATCGATCAACAAAGAAAATATTGATATAATCAAAAAATATAGTTTTTATGAATATATTGCTTTGGTAACAGACGATATCATTGTGGATGATTTGTTAGAAGGGCATTTAAATACAAATATTAAACTGGCAATGGACTGCGGAATGTCGGTTGAACAAGCGATTTATATCAGTACGTATACACCTGCTAGAAGAATGAGGTTTCAAGACAGAGGCGCTATTGCAGCTGGATTGAAGGCTGATTTTATCTTGCTGGATGATTTAAACAAACTAACCATTTCAGAAGTATACAAAGATGGGCAGCTGAAGCATCAAAAAGGGGATGCTTTTGATTATCCAGAAACGAAACCAGTTTTTCCAGCTCATTTCTATCAATCCATTGAGTGTGAAAAGCTAGAAGCTGAAGATTTAATCATTAAAGTTGAGGGCGAAAAAGCACTATGTAATGTGATGCGCATTCAAGAAAAAGGAACCTTTACAGAACACGTTCAGCGAATGGTGCCGGTTCGAGATGGAATACTGGATTGGGAATCGAGTGGATTAGCATTGATTCTAGTTATGGAACGTTACGGTAAAAATGGAGCGATTGCTTTTGGTTTAGTAGAAAATACCTTAACTGAAAAAGGTGCCATCGCAACAACGTGGGCACATGATCATCATAACTTAATGGTGATGGGCACGTCCGCAATGGATATCTTAAAGGCACAACACAAAGTGCTGGAAATGCAGGGTGGATACGTCGTGACTAGAGAAGGAGAGTTGACTGGGTGTTGTCCGCTTCCTATTGGAGGCATCATTACAGATGCCCCAATTGAAAAGACAGGTAAACAGCTCAAAGAAGTGCGTCAAGCGATGAAAAATTTAGGATACATTAATACAAATGAAATTATGTCTTTTTCTACGTTGTCTTTACCAGTTTCACCAGTCTTGAAAATAACGGATCAAGGCATGTTTGATGTTCGTACGCAAGACCAAATTCCACTGATTGAGGAGATTAAATGAAAACACTCATTAAAAATGTGCATGTGTTAACGATGGATATAGAAAAAAGGGAATATCCCAAAGGTTATATTTTAATAGAAGATAGTGACATTTCTTCTGTTGGGAGTATGGAACATCTTCCCAAAGAAATAGAGGGTACAGAAGTCATCGATGGTCATCAGGCGATTGCTATGCCAGGGATGATTAATACGCATACACATGTCGGGATGATTCCTTTTCGGTCATTAGGAGATGATTATCCGGACCGGTTGCGCCGCTTCCTTTTTCCTTTAGAAAAGGATTGTATGACCGCAGAATTAGCCTATCATAGTGGAAAGTACGCGATTGCAGAAATGCAATTGGCTGGTGTTACAACTTTTATGGATATGTATTATTTTGAAGACGCGATAGCGCAAGCAACCGAAGAAATGGGCTCGCGTGCTATTTTAGGAGAGACCGTGATTGATTTTCCGACTTGTGATACAACGACTGCACATGGCGGACTTGATTATGCACGCTCGTTCATTCCGAAGTGGTTAAACCATGAATTGATCACACCAGCCATTGCACCACATGCACCAAATACGAATAGTCCAGAAGCCTTGCAAGAAGCGGTTAAACTGTCTGAAATGTATCAAGTACCGATTACGATGCATGTTTCAGAAATGGACTATGAGCAGGAGTACTTCCAGAATACTTTTGATCAGACCCCTGTTGAGTTTCTCTCTAGTATTGGTGCATTAACCAACCGACTCATAGCGGCTCATTGTATTCATTTGAACGACAAAGACATTGAGTTACTGAAGAATCATAAAATAAGTGTTGCGCATTGCATCGGGGCAAATACGAAATCAGCAAAAGGTGTAGCGAGAGTAAAAGATTTACTGGAACAAGGGATACCCGTTGGTTTAGGGACAGATGGTCCAAGCAGTGGAAATACCCTTGACTTGTTTACTCAAATGAAGCTGTTTGCGAATTTCCATAAAACGAATCTGAAAGATAGGGGTGCCTTTCCAGCATCCGAGATCGTAGAACTCGCTACGATAGGTGGGGCGAAAGTATTAGGGTTACAAAACAAGGTTGGGTCACTGGAAACTGGTAAAAAAGCAGATATCGTATTAGTGGAAACACAATCCGTTAATATGTTTCCGATATTCGATCCCTATGCGGCATTAGTTTACTCAGCGAATGCAAGTAATGTTCAGGACGTCTTTATTCATGGAAAGAGAAAGATCAAAGATAAACATTTGAATGAACATAATCTGCATACATTACGTCAAAATCTTTTTGAACATATGGAGAATTTTACTGTTAGCGCTAAAGATCGTCTTTAAGGCATAAAAAGGACCCTGCGGCTCACTAAGCTTCGTTGCTTAGTAAGTACAGGGTCTTTTCGTTTGCTACAGATAAATTAGGTTAATTCTGGCCAGAAGCCTTTATTTGCTTCAATCAAGTCATCGAGTAAGGCTTTTGCAACGCCCGCACTTGGAACGGTTTTAGATAAAGTCAGAGCTTGCCATAGTTTTAAATAGCTGCCTTCTATATAGGCTTCAACAACCATTTTTTCTACAGTAACTTGTTGATACATCAACGTTTTTTCAAACTCAGGAATCTTACCTTGTGCAAGTGGCTCTGGTCCATCTACGCCAACAAGACAAGGCACTTCTACCATAGCGTCATCTGGGAAGTTAGCGATAGCGCCGTTATTTTCAACAATCATCAACATTCTTTCATGTGTGTTGAATGCAATGGCACGAGCAAGGTCAACAATAAAAGAGGCATGGCTATCGATATGGAACTCATCACCAGCAGCTGTTCCTTTTTCAGTGATCGTGCGCGCTGCATCAAACACTTCTTTTTCACGGCCATTCATGACTTCGTTAGCACGTGTGTAAGAACAGTCAGAGTGACTCACTTCATCATCTGGATAAAGATAGTATTTCAGATAGGTATTCGGTAAATATCTTGGATTAACAGCGAGCAGGTCTTTTGCTTTTTTGTGCGTTTGTTGCCAACTTGGATCTGTATGTTGTGTTTCTACTTCTACAGATGTTAGATAGCCATTTTCAGCTACGTACTCGCGGATTTGATCAAGATATTCATGACCACTTTTATCTTTGATACTTGTCCACCAGCCAAAGTGGTTTAATCCAAAGTAACGTACTTCTAGTTCGTCTGGTGTTTTACCAACGATTTGGGACATTCTTCTCAGTGTTCCAACGGGCATATCACAAATGTTCAAGACTTTTGAATCAGGGCGCATCACACGACACGCTTCTGCTACAATCGCTGCAGGGTTTGAGTAGTTCAGCATCCAGCAGTCGGGAGAATATTGTTCCATCAGATCAATCAATTCAATCATTCCACCGATACTTCTCAAGCCGTAAGCAATACCACCAGGACCACAGGTTTCTTGCCCGATAACGCCATGATTTAAAGGGATTTTTTCATCTTGTTCACGCATTGCGTATTTCCCGACCCGAATGTGTGCCATACAGAAATCAACATCTGTGAAGGCTTCTTCTGGGTCTGTTGTGAAAGAGAAATCTATATCTGGCGCTTGTTCCTTCATCAAAATAGCAAGAGCTTTTCCTAAGGTTGCTTGTCTTTCCTCATCATTATCGTACAATTTCAATGTACGTAACGGGAAACGATCCAAATTTTCTAATAACATACGAACGATTCCGGGTGTAAACGTGCTTCCTCCACCGGCAATAACGACTGAAAACTTTTTATCCATTTTATTTTTCTCCTCCATGAGTTTTATTTTTATTCTTCTGGGTCACGACCAAGGTACTGTTCAACTGACCTGCGGACGCTATTCACTTGTAAGCCGTATACGACTTGTACATTATGATCTTTTACAATGACACCACTTGCACCTGTATCAGCACGTAGCGTTTGTTCATCCACTAATCCTGGATCTTTCAGAGTGAGCCTTAGTCGGGTATAACAGTTTGTGATGGTATCAATATTATCTGGTCCACCGAGTGCTTGAACAATCAACGGAGCTGAACCAGATTCTTTTTCGGTTTCTCTGTCTCCGACAACCGCATTAACCACTGCACCCGATTTAGCTGTTTGATACTCTTTTTTGGAATAGAGTTTAGTTTCTTGCGTAGCTTCTTCTCGTCCAATCGTCCGGAAATTGAATTTCGTGATTAAGAACCGGAAAAGCAAGTAATACAGAACAAAGTAGAGGACACCAACAAGAATGAATAGTGGCCATCTCGTACGTTCGATACCGAGTGGTAAATTGTATAAAAGGAAATCGATAAAACCGTTTGGTCCGATGGCTCTAACATTCAATAAATTCAGTGTTACCATACTCAAACCACTTAAAACAGAGTGAATAACGAATAGAGCAGGGGCGATAAACATAAAAGAGAATTCAATCGGCTCTGTTACGCCAGCAATAAATGAAGTAAAGACTGCTGGAATTAAAATCGCTTTTGCTTTCGCTTTGTTTTCAGGTTTAGCTGTGTGATACATAGCCAAACAAGCACCGACTAGACCAAACATTTTTGAGATCCCACGAGCATCCCAGATGACACTTTCAGATAGAACACGGATAGATGGATCAGCCATCTCAGCAAAGTAAATATTACGAGCACCTTCAAAAACTTCGCCACCAATTTCAGCGACACCACCAAGTGATGTATATAAGAAAGGTGTGTAAATCAAGTGGTGCAATCCAGTTGGAATGAGTAATCGTTCAAGTGTACCGTATAAGAACAAACCAAAGTTTCCGGTTTGATTGATAAATGTACCAGTAGAGTCAATACCTGATTGAATAACTGGCCAAACGTAACTCATTAAAATAGCAAATATAACTACAATAGGAATGAGAACAATAAATACGAATCTTGATCCACCGTATATTTGAAAGGCGTTGTCAAATTCTTTATCAGCGAACATATTGTGAATAATAGCCGTCACAACACCGAGGATAATACCTAAAAAGACGCCCATATCCAGTACTTGAACACCTAATACCATTGCTTGTCCAGAACCTCTTAATGCTTCAGGATCGACAAGCAGTTCATTGAAGAGTAAAAAGTTATTCATCGCATAAATGAAAACCAAGAAGCCTAGTAGTGCTGTAAATCCAGCTTCTGCTTTCTTCTTATCTGCTAGACCTGTTGCAATCCCCACACAGAAAATTAGTCCAAGGTTTGTCAAGATAGAGACCAAAGACCCTGATAAGACAGTTCCGAATCCCATTGTGATTGGATTATCTAGAAACGGAAATGTTTCAATTAACTGTGCGTTTGTAAAGAGATTCCCAATCGCAATCAGTAAACCTGCAATTGGTAAGATCAATACGGGGATGAACATCGCTTTTGCAAAGCGCTGCATCCCATTCATCAATTTGTCTTTCATTAGTTTTCCTCCAATACGATTTTTTTCATTCTTTTTCAGTTTAGTTCGAAAATGAATAAGAATGACCTTTGTTACGAGTAGTATAACGTGTAAGCGGTTATAGTGTTAGCGTTTTACATATAAAAGAAACGTGTTTCCTGATTGGGAAACACGTTTCATAAAAGGATTAAGTATTTGATTGATTTAGATACTGTTCTACAATGGATTCAAAGGATAAGAGCACGCCAGGAAAAAACAAGTTCGGCAGCATATTACGGTCATCCAACTTATGGAAATCATAAACTTGGATATTCAAATCTGACAATAAACCGATTCGGTTTTCGATTTCTCGAGTAAAAGAAACTGTATAAATATTGGCTTCTTTTGCAGTTTGTAACTTTTGGTAAACTTGTTTTGTTTCACCGGATTTAGACACAACAATCATGGCTCCAATATCCTCTAAATTGTTCTCGAAGACCCCAATGGAGTCAGAACCGCTAGCTAAAATGGCTTTTCTACCGAGTACGAGTAATTTTTTGTAAATATATTCCGCTGTGATCTGTGAAAAACCAGTGGCGTAGATAAAGATGTATTGGTTCTTCAAGAGTAGTACGTTATCAATAAACTGTTGCGTCGTCTCGGCTGAGCAGTTTCGGATAATCGATTTCAAATCGGTACTTAAAATCGTTTCTTCTGAATCGACAGAACTATATTCAGCTTTTTTTATGATCGGTAACAAAGAATAGTACATATCTGTAAAACCTGTATATCCCAATTTCTTAGATAAGCGAATAACGGAGGCAGGGGAGGTGAAAGTCGCTTTGGCCAAAGCTCGGACTCCCATATCTTGGACAGTATCGATATGTTCAATAAAGTACTTGAAAATTTCTTCTTCAAGAGAGGTTAAATGGTTTTCAGCCGTTAATTTATTTAAATCAATCATGGATAAACTCCTCTACTGTTATATTCTACGATTCTGTATGGCTTTACGGACTTTAGTGATAGAGGCTTTTCCTTTTTCTTCTATTTGCATCATAATGCTGACGTAAAGCGCATCTAAAAGACTGAGTTGCGCAATTCTTGAGGAGAGCGCTTCAGAGCGATAGTCTGTTTCTTCGGACAATGTGTGTAAAGCATAATCGACTTGATCATTTAAAGGGGATTGCGTAAAGCTTGTTATCCCAATAGTTGGAACATTATTCTGTTTGAAAATATCTACCAATTCCAGAATATCTTTTGAGTGACCGGTGTGAGAGATCAGAATGGCTACATCTGAAGAGGTCAGCTGTGAGGCAGACATCAATTGCATGTGCGCGTCAATTTGCGCAGAAACGGATAGACCGGTACGAATCAATTTATGATATCCATCTAAAGCAATGACGTTGGATCCACCGAAACCGAACAGTTCTATTCTGTTTGCATGAAGAAGCACATCAATCGCTTGTTTGAACTGTGCTTCGTCTAGAACGGTCAACGTGTCTTCAAGTGTTTTCATATTGGATTCAAACACTTTTCTTATAATGGTACGGGAATCATCATCAACAGATAAATGCTCGTGAATATCTTGAAGCGTCTCTGTTTGTTCAGAAGCTAGGGCAATTTTCATATCTTGAAAGCCGTTATATTGAATTCTTTTACAAAATCGGAAGACCGTCGAATCCGCCAATTGAGTATCCGCGGCAATTTGCGTAATCGTTCCGTGAATAATTTTTTCAGGATGATTTAAAATATAATCAGCCAATCGTTTTTCCTTTTCACTGAAAGAGGCATAAAGTGACCGGATTCTAATTTTACAGCTCTGGGTAGGTGTCATAAATTCTTTAACTCCTTTATGGATTGTATTTCTATTATAAATAGAAACATAAAGAAAGAAAATATTTTTATATTAAACTTGAATAAAATAATATTCTTTTATATACTGACTTTGTGAAATATATTTCCTTGGAGGGTGAAGATATGAAATTAGCGATTATGGGACTAGGAAAAATGGGATTCAATCTAATGCAAAATGCACTAAAGCAAAACCACGAAGTTGTAGCTTATGATGTAAAGTTAGATCAAGTAAAACAGGCGGAAAAAAAAGGAGCCCACGGGGTAGAAACAATAGAAGAGACGATCAGATACTTAAATGATCAGAAGATTATCTGGATGATGGTTCCTTCAGGTAAGATTACAGAAAACTTGATCACTGAATTAATCCCTCATTTGAGTGAAGGAGATATATTAATTGATGGTGGAAATAGTCACTACAAAGATACGGTTAGAAGATACTCCAAGCTCGCTGAAAAAGGTATTTCCTATATAGATGTCGGTACGAGCGGAGGAATGGAAGGTGCTTTAGAGGGAGCCTGCATGATGATTGGTGGAGACCGCCCAGTTTTTGAAAAACTAGAACCGCTATTCAAAGATCTATCCGTAGAAAATGGGTACCTCTATACGGGAGAATCCGGTAGTGGGCACTTCCTTAAAATGATTCATAATGGCATTGAATATGGAATGATGCAATCAATTAGTGAGGGATTCGATATTTTAGAAAAAAGTCCTTATGATTTTGACCATGAAAAAGTAGCACACGTATGGAATCATGGTTCTGTTATTCGCTCTTGGCTAATGGAATTGATGGAATCGGCTTTCTCTGAAGACCCTAAATTAGATCAAATCAAAGGTGTCGTTCAGGCATCAGGAGAAGGCAAATGGACAGTAGAAACAGCAATGGAACTAGAAACGGCAGCACCAGTTATTGCGTTGTCCCTCATGATGCGAAACCGCTCTTTAGAAACGGATTCCTTTAGTGGGAAAGTGGTTGCTTCTTTAAGAAATCAGTTTGGTGGCCATGCGGTAGAAAAGCAACAAGGATAATGAAAACGGATTAATCTTAATTTGTGTTCACTTAGAATCAGGGGTATAGTTATACATGAAATCAAGTAATCAGTAGGCATATTGAAGTGCATTTGGAAAGGAAAGTCAGTGTGGACACATATATGATGGGTGTCGATTTAGGGACAACAAGTACAAAAGCTGTCCTGTTCGATCAAAAAGGTAAAGTCAGAAGTCAGTCTACGGTAGAGTACCCTTTAAACGTACCAGAACCGGGAGCGGCTGTTCAAGATCCAACAGAAATACTAGAAGCTGTAAAACGTTCAATCAAAGAAGTCATGGATAAAAGCGGGATTTCCAAAACGTCATTAAAGCTCATTTCATTTAGTGCTGCCATGCATAGCTTGATTGCGATTGATGATGAGGGATTACCCTTGACCCCTTCAATCACTTGGGCGGATCAAAGAAGCGAACCTTACGCAGAAGAGATCAAAAGCCAAACTGGATTAGAACTCTATAAAAAAACGGGTACACCAATTCATCCGATGTCCCCGTTAACGAATATTTTGTGGATCAGAAAAGATCAACCAGAGATTTTTAAACGAACAGCTAAATTTATCGGGATAAAAGAATATGTTTTCAATATATTTTTCAAGGAATATGTTGTCGATCATTCCATTGCTTCCGCAACAGGATTGCTCAATATGTATACGCTCGACTGGGACGAAGAAGCTCTAGAAATTGCAGGGATTGATTCTAATTATTTATCTCGACTCGTTTCGACAACGACACAGTTTAAGGGACTCAATGCAGAGCTTGCAGACGAAATGGGGATTGATCCTGAAGTGCCTTTTATCATTGGAGCAAATGATGGCTGTCTAGCAAATTTAGGGGTAGATGCCGTTATGCCAGGAGAAGTTGCGATTACGATTGGAACAAGTGGGGCTATCAGAACTGTTACAGACAAGCCGATTACGGATGAGAAAGGAAGAACCTTCTGTTATGCGCTGACGGAAAATCACTGGGTCATCGGCGGTCCCGTTAACAATGGTGGAATGGTATTGAGATGGTTGAGAGATGAATTTTGCACTGAAGAAGTACAGAAGGCGAAAGAACTGAATCAAAACCCGTATGACCTGATCACAGAACGAATGGATCAAGTAGCTGCAGGATCTGAAGGTTTACTGTTTCACCCTTACTTATCAGGAGAAAGAGCCCCTTCCTGGAATGCGAATGCTAGAGGATCATTTTTCGGACTGGCGATGCACCATAAGCGCGACCACATGATGCGTGCGGTCCTTGAAGGGATCAATATGAATATGTATATGGTCTTGCTGGCGCTAGAAGAATTGATTGGAACACCGAAAGAAGTTCGTGCTACCGGTGGATTCGCCCATTCAAACGTTTGGAGACAAATGGTCGCAGATATCTTTGGTCACGAAGTTCACGTTCCAGAATCAGTAGAAAGTGCCTGCTTAGGTGCGGCAATTTTAGGATTATTTGCGATTGGAGAAATCGATGATCTTTTTGAAGTGAAGAAAATGGTCAAGACAAAATCAATCAATCACCCGGATAAAGAAAAAGGACTCGTCTATAAAGAATTATTACCTATATTTATCCGTTTAAGTCGATTATACGAGCAAGAGTATCAGTCAGTTGTAGCGTTTCAAAATAAGTATGCAAATCGAGAATAGTGAGAAGAAAGAAATTGAGTTAGATATATTGCTTTGAATATAGAAGGATTAAAAGTCAGAAGTTGTTGCTCATCTATATTCGTTTAGAGAAGTATAAATCGATAATAGACTGATTGTCATGTTAAGCTAATCTTGAAAAAAACAATAAGGAGGAAACAGCATGTGGTGGATCTATTTGCCTATCATTGTTGGGGTGATTTTAGCAATTGTTTTACCGATTATTTATCGTAATCATAAAAAGACAGACAAGGGATTTCAGTTTGTGTATTACGGTCTTTCCTACCGTAGAAAATTTATTCGTACATTATGGATAGCTCCTTTGATTGTGTTATCTATTTGGATTATCCTTTATAGCGACGTATGGTCACAATCAGTAAGCATTGCCTTAGTAACGATAGGTGTTATTGGATACTTTGCTCAACTAGGATATAATTATTATAAAATGAAACAAGCAGAGAACACCTAAACCCTTGAAAGACTGACCTAGAAATTTTTGTAACCAAACAAGGTTACGACTTTATAGGTCTTTTTTATTAGTTAACCATCCAGGTTAAAAAGATAATGATGTAAGGAAAACGAATAGCGTTAATTATAAGTTATAGCGACAGTATTTTAAATATGCTAAAATCAACTGGATAAAACGATGGTAAAAAATCAGTGTGCGCTCATGCTAGGTGATCAGTGATCAACCATCAGAAATGAGATGATTCTATTGCCAACATTAAGTGATGTGGCAAAAAAAGCCAATGTTTCTAAAATGACCGTTTCTCGAGTCATCAATCACCCTGAAAGGGTAACAGAAGAATTAAAAATTATGGTCCATGCCGCAATGAAAGAATTGAACTATAAACCAAACGTCATGGCAAAAGCATTAGCTGAAAACCGTACACAAATTATCAAACTATTAATACTGGAAGAAATGGATTATGTAGAACCTTATTATATGCAATTGCTTGTAGGTATTGCGAACGAATTGGAAAAGCATTCTTATGGACTTCAATTAGTAACCAAGCGCAATACTCAAATTGGAGATTCAGATGGGTACATTGTATGTGGGATGAGAGAATCGGATTACAAATGGCTCAACACACTCGATAAACCAATGGTATTATTTGGTGAAAATACCCATGGATATGATTTTGTCGATAGTGATAATCAAAAGAGTATTGAAAAAGCAGTAGAGTATGGCGTGCTTTTAAATTATGAGACTATCGTATTCATTGGTATGGACGTCAACGAACCGTTTGCGTTATCTAGAGAAAAAGGCTACCGGAAGGCTATGGAAATATATGGTTTAAAGCAACAAGTTGTAAAATTAGAGAATCGATCACGATTTTCAGCGACGTTTATTAGAGAAAATTGGCAAGAATTCAATTCGAATACTTTATTTATTTGTGCAACAGATCGATTAGCTTTAGGAATCAGCAGAGAATTGCAAGAACAAGGCGGTAGCATTCCAGAAGAGTATGGGATTATTGGACACGACGGTGTGTTTTTGGATCAAATTGCTTATCCATTTTTGACGACCTTGAAACAATCACTCGACGAAATGGGTGCGGCTGCAGTACAGTTAGTATTAAATAAAATCAATGCTGGTGGACTTCCTCAAGAAAATGCGATTTTTGAGACGGAATTAAAACTAGGAGGCACTACGCGAGAACCGTCCGTTTAGATGATTCAAAATAGGATGAATTCAGGACCAGAGCACATAAGCTCTGGTTTTTTTCTGTTATCGGTAACATTGAAGATTACCTTGTTTCTTTTAAGGCAGATGCTAGAATAATAATGAAACCGCTTCACGAAGGAGGGCTTTAAGTGACGAGTAGTCGAATAAATAGTGGAGAAGTCATCTATCAGGTGTATCCAAAAAGTTTTTTGGACACGAATCAGGATGGTATCGGTGACTTAAAAGGTGTCATCCAAAAGCTTGATTACATTCAAGAATTAGGAGTAACGACGATATGGTTGAATCCAATTTTTAGTTCTCCACATGTGGATAATGGTTATGATGTCTCTGACTATTACACCATCGATCCACAATATGGCAGTATGGAAGTAGTAGAGTTACTAATTGAGGAGGCGCACAAAAGAGGACTTAAAATCTTGTTTGATCTTGTATTGAACCACACATCTTCCAAACATAAATGGTTTCAGGAAGCGTTGAAAGGACCGGACAATCCTTACCGAGACTACTACATATGGAAGGAAGAAGAGCAAAAGGGAAAGCTACCAAACAACTGGAAATCTTTTTTTGGTGGATCTGTTTGGGAGAAAGAATCTGAAACAGGTGACTATTATTTTCATCTGTTTGACAAAGAAATGCCAGATTTGAATTGGCAAAACGAAGTGGTTCGTAAAGAAATGATCAAAATAGCAAAGTTCTGGCTAGAAAAAGGCATTGACGGATATAGGCTTGATGCGTTTATTCACATGGAGAAAGAGCTCGGATATCCTGACGCCCGATATGCGGATCCTGGTCAACTGGTTAGTGCAGAAGAATTTTTTGCTAATTTACCTCAAGTAGATGACTATCTGAGAGAATTTTCTGCAAGTATTAGAGAAGATTATCCAGATGCTTATTTGCTAGGTGAGGCAGCATCCGCTGACCCAGAAAGAGCGGTCAAGTATACCTTTCCTAAAGGAGAAGCCTGTGATTCGATTGTCTCTTTTAAATATTTCCCAATGGATACGACAAAAAAAGACGACCGATTTCCTTTAGAAAATCAAGAAGGGAAGTTAAACATCATAGCCTTTAAACAAGTTATGGATGAATGGCAGAGAAAAGTTGGAGAAGTCAGTGAGATGACGCTCTATTTGAACAATCATGACATGCAAAGAGCGATTTCCAGATTAGGAGATCCCACTGAATTCAGGGAAGAAAGTGCCAAAACACTTGCGACAACAATGTACTTGCAAAGAGGTGTACCCGTTCTTTTAAACGGTGAAGAAATCGGAATGAAGAATTTAGAATTAAAGCGTTGGGAGAATACACGAATTGAGCATATTCATGAAGTGTATGCAACGCTTTTGGACAGAGGAATCACTGAAGAAGAAGCACAAAACTATTTGGGCGCACTTAGTATCAATGCTAGTAGAGGAGCTATGCAGTGGTCAGATCAAATCTATGCGGGCTTTTCTACTGTGGAGCCTTGGAGTGGAGTCAATCAGGAAATAGCCTACAATGTGGCTGCTCAAGAAACAGATATAGACAGTATTTTGACCTTTTATAAACAACTCATTCAACTGAAAAAAACAGCTCTATTCACACATGGATCTTACGAGATGCTCGTTTCCAAAAGCCCAATCATGGCTTACCGTCGACAATTTGAAGAAGAACAAGCAATTGTCATCTCGAATTTAAGTGGAGAGCCACAGGAGAGTTTGCTAGATCTAACCGATTTTAATAATCAAGACAGTACGTTAAGTGTTGGAAACAACACCTATAATAATGGAAAAATTGTCTTATCACCTTATGCTTCACTTGTTATTAAATCAGACTATAAAGGGAGTTAATTAAATGAACACAGCAGCTTTATACCACCGAACTGAAAGCGAATATGCCTACCTATACGAAAAAAATCATTTCCATATCCGCTTGAGAACACAAGCTGGAGATGTCGCTCATGTCGAACTATTGAGTGGAGATCCTTACACGATTGACGCGGATAAATGGTACGAAAACGGTAAGGAAATGAAGAAAATAGCCAGTACTAACTTACATGACTATTGGCTGATTGATACCCACGAGCAAACTAATCGAATGTCTTATGGATTTCATGTGACTGGTCAAGACGGGATTGAAGTATTCTATTCTGATCAAGGTGTTTATCCCTATGAAGAAGCCTTTTTACAAGAAGCGAGCTTTTACTTTAGAATTCCTTATATCCATGAAATTGATGCCTTTAAAGCTCCAGAATGGGTAAAGGAAACAGTTTGGTACCAAATTTTTCCAGATCGTTTTGAGAATGGCGATGCATCTATTAATCCCGAAGACACTCTGCCTTGGGGGCATAAAGAAAATCCGTCCAGAGACGATTTCTATGGTGGAGATTTAAGAGGCATCATCGATCGACTGGATTACCTAGAAGATCTTGGTATCAACGGTATTTATTTGTGCCCAATTTTCAAGGCGTCTTCTAATCATAAATACGACACCATCGATTATTACGAAATTGATCCTGCCTTTGGAGATAAAGAAACGTTCAGAGAATTAATCAGTAAAGCCCACGAAAAAGGCATCAAAATTATGCTGGATGCAGTGTTCAACCATATGGGATGGCATTCTCCGCAATGGCAAGATGTGCTGAAATATCAAGAAAATTCAAAATACACAGACTGGTTCTATATCCACAATTATCCAGTACAAAATCTCGGAGAGTTGACGACGGATGAAATGGAAAACGTTGGACGAGTGAATTATGAAACCTTCGCTTTTACAGGACATATGCCGAAGCTAAACACAGCGAATCAAGAAGTTCAGGACTATTTATTAGACATCGCAAAATACTGGATAGAAGAGTTCGATATTGATGCTTGGAGATTAGACGTGGCAAATGAAGTAGATCACTTCTTCTGGAAAAAATTCTTCAAAGAAACGACAGCGATTAAAGAAGATATATATATTTTAGGTGAAATCTGGCATTCATCGCAAAACTGGTTAAACGGAGATGAGTTCCACGCAGTGATGAATTATGCTTTCAATGATAATATTGAAAATTACTTTTTAAAGAAAATCATCTCACCTTCACGTATGGTATCTGGATTGAATGCACAGATGATGTTATATAGACAACAAACTTCTGAAGTGATGTTCAATTTGTTGGATTCACACGATACTCCTAGGTTGCTGACAAAAGCGAAAGGAGATAAGGAACTAGTCAAATCGGCTCTATCTTTTATGTTTGCACAGTCAGGGACACCTTGTATTTATTACGGAACAGAAATTGGGCTTTATGGGGATATGGATCCTGATTGTAGAAAATGCATGGTTTGGGATGGCTCACTTCAGGATCAAGATATGCTAGAGTTTACCAAAAAATTGATTTCCTTCCGTAAAAATTATCAAAACATTCTAACTTATGGCGCAACGAATTGGAACGATGTTAGAGATGATGAGCAGTTGATCGGATTTAAACGCACTTTAGGGAATGAGTCATTAATATTCTACTTCAATCAAGACAGAGACGATGCTTTTCTAGACTCGGTTCCAGTAGAGGCAGAATTATCTTTAGAAACAGGCACAGTTCATTATGATAATCAAACAGTCCTTCATGAAAATGGCTTTGTTGTCTATTATCATTTAGACACAGAAGCTGAAAAGCGCGAGCGTATAGAGCAAAAACGCCAGCGTACAAAAGAAAGAATGAAACAATTAAAAGTGTTACCTTCACACTTGGTTAGAAATTAATTACTAGGGTAAAGGAGGAGAAATGTTGAATAAACAAGCGATCTATCATAAAGCGAATAGTTCGTATGCTTACATGAAAGATATTCAAACGATGTGTCTAACCATTCGAACTGCGCGAGATATTGAGTGCGTTTATTTGCTGACAGATCATCCAGATGGCTGGGTAAAAGGATCAGAAGGTTACTATTGGAAAAAAGAAAAAACGAAAATGCAATTACTCTTTCAAACAACCCTTTATGATTATTGGCAAATCGAACACCGTCCGTATAATCATCAAATGCGCTATGGATTTATACTAGAAACTCATGAAGAAAGGGCTCTATATATTGAACGCGGCTGGTTTTCTCCAGATGATGTATTTATAGAAAATGATATCAATAGTTATTTCGCGTTTCCTTATTTACATGAATCTGAAGTATTTCAAGCACCAAAGTGGGTTAAAGAAACAGTCTGGTATCAAGTTATGCCAGACCGTTTTTATAATCCTGAAAATATTTCTTGGGGAAGCAAAGAACAACTGGGCCAGTACGATTTTCACAATGGAACACTAGAAGGTATACGAAAAAAATTGCCGTATTTAAAAAATCTTGGAATCTCAGGGATTTACTTAACGCCGATTTTTCAAAGTCCGACTGCACATAGATATGATACAGAAAACTATTTTGAAATCGATCCAAGACTAGGAAATAAGGAGATATTCAAATCGCTCGTTGACGACGCGCATAGATTAGGGATACGAATTCTACTGGATGGTGTTTTCAATCATATTGGAGACCAATCTGTATACTTTCAAGACGTTTTAAAAAATGGCGAACAATCAGCCTACAAAGACTGGTTTTATATTGAACAATTTCCGCTGGAAAGCGTTGAGGGAATTCGTTTAGATACGCATTACCGTCATTTCACACCGAATATGCCTAAGTTGAACACACTGAACAAAGAGGTACAGAAATATTTGATAGATGTTGCGTTGTATTGGGTGGAAACCTTTGGGATAGATGGCTGGCGTCTTGATGTAGTCAATGAAATTGACCATGCCTTTTTAAGATTATTGAGATTACGTTTAAAAAGTGCGTACCCAGATTGTTATATTGTTGGGGAGATTTGGCATAACGCAGATTCTTGGCTTTTGGGCGACCAATTAGATGGTGTGATGAATTATCCATTGGGGAAACCGATTCTTGAGTGGGCTGCTGCAGGAAGAATCTCTACAGCTGATTTTCAAGAACAATTTGTACAGTCTCTATTGCAATACTCAGAGAATGTTCAACAAGGTATGCTGACATTGTTAGATAGTCACGATGCACCGAGATTGTATGAGTATACTGGTTTTGACCGAAGCAAAACAGAACTGTGTCTCACTATGCTTTTTCTACTTCCAGGTTCTATTTGTTTGTATTATGGAACAGAAATCGGTATGGATGGTGATGAAGACCCTGAAAATAGAAAACCGATGCAATGGACGAACAATCAAGCGGTGGATTTCAAAGAACACATTCAGCTTTTATCCAAGGTCAGACAGGCGGAGCAAGAACTATTCACAGGAAATCGGTTTACTTTTCTTGAAGTTCAGAGCGATATATTAGCTTTAAAAAAAGAAACAGAAAGGCTCTCTATCTATCTTCTAGTCAACAAGTCTAGCGAGCAAAAACGAATCGAATTGAGTGAACTAAAAGGTAGAAAAGGGGAAAATATTCTTTTGCAACACTCACTTACTTTAGGCGAGGGTGTCTCGCTACCGCCAGAATCACATGTTCTTTACAAATTTGAAAAGGGTTGTTCTTAAATAGTTATAAAATACTGATACCGGTAACATAAAGAAAACGGTTGCAAAGATTTAGTAATGAAATATAATTGAAAATGTAGACAGGTACAGAAAGTAAGAGGAGGAAAAATTAGATGATAAAATTTTATAAATTAGCAATGGCAGGTTCAGCAGCACTATTACTCGCAGCATGTGGAAATGGATCAGATAGCGGTTCAGGTTCACAAGGCGAAACAGAAGGTGAGGGTACAACAACTGGTGAAATCGGGGGTTCAATCGAAGTTGGGGTTGGAGAAGATTACGTAGAATTCGTTGAAGCAATTGCTCCAGCATTTGAAGAAGAGTATGGTGTTGAAGTTACCGTATCTGAACGAGACATGTTCGATACATTAGAAGCGGTGCCTCTAGATGGTCCAGCAGGGTTATCTCCAGATGTACTTTTATCTCCGTATGACCGAATCGGTGGAATGGGTCAACAAGGTCATTTGTCTGAAATGACACTTGTAGATGATGGACGATATGATGAAACAGATCAACAACAAGTAACCGTTGATGAAACTGTATATGGTACACCATTCGTTATTGAATCGCTTGTTCTTTTCTATAATAAGGATCTGATGGATACAGCACCAGCAACATTCGATGAATTGGAAGCTCTTACAGAAGATGAGCAATATGCTTTCTCAGGACAAGCGGATACAAGTACAGCATTCCTTGCAAATTGGGTAGACTTCTATAACTCTTACGGATTGATCTCCGGGTTCGGCGGGTACGTATTTGGAGAAGACGGTGAAGATACTGCTGATATCGGATTAAATTCACCAGAAGCAATTGAAGGAATTGAATACGCACAACAATGGTTCAACGATGTATGGCCAGAAGGTATGCTTGATGTAACAAGTGCCGGTGATTTCATAGATGATCAGTTTATCCAAGGCAATGCAGCAGCTGTGATCAACGGACCATGGGGGGCAGCTAATTATAGAGATAGTGGCGTGAATCTCGGCGTAGCAGCCATCCCGACATTACCTAATGGGAATGAATATGCTCCATTTGCAGGTGGTAAAGGGTGGGTCGTTCCTTCTTACACTGAAAACTACGAAACAGCAGCAGCGTTCGTAGATTTCATAACAAATGAAGAAAACATGATGATACTCTATGATGAGTACACTAACGAAATTCCTGCTAATCAGAATGCTCGTAATACAATCAATGAAGCTGGAGAAGATGAATTAGCAGTAGCTGTAATCGAGCAATATAACAATGCAGTACCAATGCCAAATATTCCCGAAATGGCTGAAGTTTGGACAGGTGCTGAATCAATGATGTTTGATGCAGGATCTGGAAACAAAACAGCTGAAGAGTCAGCAAACGACGCAGTTCAAATTATCCAAGACAACATTGAACAGAAATATTAATCTTTAATAGAAGACTAGATGATTCGGCAGAGATAGTAGGATGATCTCTGCCGTTTTTATCATTGAAAGGGCGTGTAACAATTGAAGAATAAGAAGAAAGATAAGATTGTACTTTCTAATCAAGAGCTAAAAAAAATACGCACTGCGACATGGCTATCCATTATTCCAGGACTTGGTCAGCTTTATAATAAACAATTGGTTAAAGGAATCGTGTTCTTAGCAGTATTCGTTGGAGCTGTCATTGAACTCCTCTTGTTTGGAGCAGGAGCTATAGAAGGTCTCATTACTTTAGGAACGATTCCAAGAGAAGACCATTCATTATTCCTGTTAATTGAAGGAACCATTCAAATTCTCCTTACCATTATTTATTTAGTTTTTACAGCAGCAGTCATGATGGATGCGCATCGTGTTGCTAAGAAAAGAATCATCAGTCCGAACACGGTAAACTATACCATCAAAGATACAGCAATTAGTGTATTTGAAAATGGATTTCCTTACTTACTAACCATACCCGCTTACTTGGTTATGATTTTTGCCATTGTATTTCCGGTATTGGTAACCATATTTATTGCCTTTACAAACTACAACTTTCAAAATGTACCACCAGCGAATATTGTCGACTGGGTTGGATTCGAGACGTTTAGTAGCATTTTTACACTAACGACTTATCGAGACACGTTCTTTGCAGTTTTCTCGTGGACGATTATCTGGACACTAGCAGCAACCACTTTACAGCTCGTTATTGGTGTATTTACAGCACTGGTTTTGAATCAACCCCACATTCGGTTTAACCGATTCTTTGGTGTCATTATGCTGTTACCTTGGGCAGTTCCAGCGTTTATTACTATTTTGACTTTTTCAAATATCTTCAACCCAAGTGTTGGAGCAATCAATACGCAAGTTATCCCGTTCTTTAACCAGATCATTCCGTTCCTTGAAATTCCTGCAATATCTTGGAAAACAGATCCATTCTGGACAAAGATCGCAATCATTATGATTCAAGGCTGGGTCGGCTATCCTTATATCTATGTTTTGACATCAGGCATTTTACAGTCTATACCAAATGACTGGTATGAAGCATCTGTTATTGATGGCGCAACAGCTTTACAAAAATTCAGACATATCACAATGCCACATATTTTCGCAGTGGCTGCACCCATCTTTATCACACAATATACAGGAAACTTTAACAATTTTAACTTGATTTACCTGTTTAACGAAGGTGGCCCCGGAAGTGTAGGAAGCGGAGCAGGATCGACAGATATTTTGATTTCGTGGATTTACAAGTTAACGACCGGAACGTCTCCACAATATAACATATCAGCAGCCGTGACATTAATTATTTCTGCAATTGTTATTACGATTTCAATGGTTATTTTCAGTCGGACACGTGCTTTTGAAATGGAGGATTAACATGAAAAAAGCCAAACGAATTAAAACACAGAAAAATTCTCGTTTCTGGAATAAATTCTTTTCTTATGCGTATCTAATCGGGATGTCGATCGTTATTATTTACCCTCTTTTGATCACTATTACTTCCGCGTTCAGAACAGGGAATATTATGGCTTTCGATTTGAATTTCTCAGGACCTTGGTCTCTGGCAAATTTTTCAAGATTATTTAATAATACGCTTTATGGTACTTGGTACTTGAACACCTTAAAAGTTGCCGGAACTACCATGATTATTCAGGTAGCTGCGATTACATTAGCGGGTTACGCGTATAGTCGTTATCGTTTCATTGGAAGAAAACAAAGTATTAAGTTCTTCTTGATTATTCAAATGGTTCCAACAACAGCGGCTTTGACTGCTTTCTACGTTATGGCACTCCTTGTTGGTGGGCTGAACTCACACTGGTTCTTAACGGTTATTTATATCGGTGGGGGGATACCTATGAACACCTGGCTCATGAAGGGGTATTTCGATACTGTTCCACTGGAGTTAGACGAATCAGCTAAATTAGATGGTGCCGGACACTTGAGATCTTTCTGGCAAATTATTCTTCCACTCGTTAAACCGATGATCGCTGTTCAAGCGCTTTGGGCGTTTATGGGTCCTTTTGGAGAATATATGTTAGCAAGGTTCTTACTCAGAACACCTGAACTCTATACAGTAGCGATTGGCCTACAAACTTTTATCAGTAATCCTAGAGACCAACGTGTCACGTTATTCGCTGCGGGAGCCATCTTAATTGCTTTACCAATCTGTATTTTGTTCTTCTATCTACAAAAACACTTTGTATCTGGATTAACAGCAGGTGGAACGAAGGGTTAATGTACAAAAAATGATTTTAAAAAGTAGGAATGAATATGAGAACAGACAGCTTTCCATTAAATTATTTTACGAATATTTTTACACCTAAGCGTGCCTTTTTCAATCGTCATGCGATTGGATGGCCAACCATTGTCATCGTTCTGATCTTTTTAAATGCACTGATCACGATTCCAGTTTCATTGAACTTTGCGCAGACAGACACAATTGGTGTTGAACAGTTTTATCCAGAAGCTTTCGGATTAATCGATGACGAAGCTGCAGAGGCGCTTTCTGAGCTTCCTGTAGAAGGAGGCCAATTACTTATCGAACAATCTACACTTCAGACGAAAGAAGACGGGGTGATGCTCATTGATCCTTTAGATGATCCTTTGCTCGACAGTGATGTCGCTATAGCATTTGGTCCAACGGAGTTCACAATCAGAGAATATGCACAACCTGAACTAAAAGTACGTTATACAAAAGACTTTTCGGTGGAATCTGCTTCAGTAGAAGAAGTGAAAACGGAGTTGAATCGACAATGGAGAGTGAATAATCGTGTCTATATCGTAGCAGCATTAACTTTTTTAATTTCATGTATGACTTTTGCTATGTTAATCGTATTAACCCTGGGCTCAGCGCTATTTCTTTATTTCACGAAAAAAAGTCATTTAACTTCAATAACCACCTATAAAGAGTCTGTTGCAATTATTCTTTATGGGTTGGGACTACCAACGATTTTAGCTTTACTATATGGATTAATTCAGTTCGATATTATCTGGATGATGACGATTCAAACAACAGGACTACTCATTATGCTAGTTCTAATTTATTTTAAAACACAGTTCAACGATAAAAGAGATCAAACTAGAGTACAGGAGTGAATAGATTAAATGGAGAGACTATTTGGAATTGACCCATGGAAACTGACTTCAGATACAGTGGGAGAGAATAAAAGGCTGCAGGAGAGTCTGACTTCTATTGGTAATGGGTATATGGGTTTAAGAGGAAATTATGAAGAAGGCTATTCTGGAGATTCGCATATCGGAACCTATATTGCTGGTGTTTGGTTCCCAGACAAAACAAAAGTTGGCTGGTGGAAAATCGGCTATCCAGACTATTTTGGAAAAGTGATCAACGCAACGAACTTTATCCCAATCGATATTTATGTGGATGAACATAAAGTAGACCTTGCCGTTGATACCGTTGAGCAGTTCAAAATAGAACTAGATATGAAAGAAGGCGTTCTAAGACGCTCTTTTAAATGGAAAAAAGAGCAATTAGAAATCTTATTTCACTTTACGCGATTCGTTAGTGCGCATACTAAAGAACTTGCCGTTGTTAAATTGGAAGCAGAGATGCTTTCTGGAGCAGCTGAAATTACGTTGATTCCACATTTAGATGGTAACGTGACAAATGAAGATAGTAATTACGAAGAACAATTTTGGATCGAACTTGAAAAAGGGCATCAACCACTCCCTTTCTTACAAACGAAAACAAAAGAAAATCCCTTCGGTACAGAGCGATTTACCGTTACAACAATGATGCATAATCAATCAAAAGCAGAATCGAAAGACCTTGAAAAAGAGCAGTCCATGTATGTTGGTGAGCGTTTCTTCTACAAGCTTGAAACGGGGGAGCAGTTAGAATTGACCAAATGCATAGCGGTCGTAACAAGCCGGGATGTAGAAGCTGAAAAACAAGTTCAACAAGCTGAGCAAATTTTACAAGATGCTACAAATAAAGGATTTCAAAAAGTTTTAGAAGAGCATTTAGCTGAATGGGACATACGATGGAATAATGCAGATGTTCAAATTAGTGGAGATGATGCAAGTCAGCAAGGCATTCGGTTCAATATCTTCCAGTTATTCTCAACGTATTACGGAGAAGACCCAAGACTAAATGTAGGTCCAAAAGGTTTCACAGGTGAAAAATACGGAGGCGCTACTTACTGGGATACAGAAGCTTGTATTTTGCCGATGTACTTATCGGTTACAAATGAAGAGACCTTTAGACAATTACTGGTTTACCGCCACAATCAATTAGAACAAGCTTACGAGAATGCAGCAAAACAAGGGCTTAAAGGTGCGTTGTATCCAATGGTGACATTCACTGGAATCGAGTGCCACAATGAATGGGAGATTACTTTTGAAGAAATTCACCGTAACGGAGCAATTGCACATGGTATTTTCAACTATACGACGTATACAGGTAATGAAGACTACCTGTTAAACCAAGGTGTGGATGTGCTTGTAGGAATTTCTAGATTCTGGGCTGATCGTGTTCACTATTCTGCTAGAAATAAACAGTACATGATTCATGGTGTAACCGGACCAAATGAATATGAAAATAACGTTAGTAACAACTGGTATACTAACACAATGGCAAAATGGTGTCTGAATTATACATTAGAAACGTTAACCAAAGTAACCAGTGAGAAGCTTCAAGAGTTAAATATCGGTGAAGCAGAACAGAAACAATGGAAAGAAATTGCTGAAAAAATGTATTTGCCTAAAGACGAAGAGCTCAATATCTTCGTGCAGCATGATTCATTTTTAGATAAAGACTTGAGACCGGTTGACACACTGGACCCGTCAGAACGCCCAATCAACCAGAACTGGTCTTGGGACAAGATTTTAAGATCACCTTTTATTAAACAAGCAGATGTCTTACAAGGGATTTATTTCTTGAATCACAACTATAGTCAAGCTGAGAAAGAACAGAACTTTAATTTCTATGAGCCACTAACGGTTCATGAATCTTCTTTATCTCCATTGGTTCATTCCATCCTAGCCTCTGAACTCGGCAAAAAAGAAAAAGCATTTGAAATGTATGAAAGAACAGCAAGATTGGACCTTGATAACTACAACAATGATACAGAAGATGGACTTCATATCACTTCCATGAGTGGAGGTTGGTTGTCAATCGTTCAAGGCTTTGCAGGTATGCGAACTCAAACAGGAAGCTTATCGTTTGCTCCGTATTGTCCAGATCAATGGAATGCATATGCCTTTAAATTGAATTATCGAGAAAGGTTGCTCAGTGTAACAGTTGAAAAAGCAGCTGTGACTTTTCGCTTAGAAGCGGGAGAAGTACTGGATTTTGAAGTATTTGGTAAGCCAGTCACGCTGGAAGATTCTGTAACGATAGAAATTCAATAAATTAGAACAAGTTGAAATAATTTGATAATGCAAAGTCAAAGATTGAGGAGATTGAAATGATTAAAGGTCTTGTTTTAGATTTGGACGGTGTGATCACGGACACAGCGGAATATCACTATCTCGCTTGGAAATCGCTAGCAGAAAAAATTGGAATTAAAATCGATCGTGTCTTTAACGAGCAGTTAAAAGGTATCAGCCGTACGGAATCTTTAGAATTAATTTTGAAACATGGAGAAAAGGAAAAAACCTATACAGAAGAAGAAAAACAGGAACTGGCAACGAGAAAAAACGAAGAGTACAAAACCTTTATTGAAAACATCACCCCAGCAGATCTTTGTCCAGGGATGGAACAATTGCTAATGGATGCACGGGAGATGAATATCAAATTATCGGTAGCCTCAGCAAGTAAAAATGCACCAACAATTCTTGAACACTTACAAGTCAAAGATCAGTTTGTAGGGATCGTTGATCCTGCTAGCTTGAAACAAGGAAAACCTTCTCCTGAAATTTTCCATAAAGGTGCTGACTTGTTAGGACTGTCACCTGCTGAGTGTATTGGTATTGAAGATGCAGAAGCAGGCATTGAAGCCATCAACCGTGCAGGGATGTTTTCTGTCGGTGTTGGCTCAAAAGAGTCAATGAAAGCTGCTGATTATTTTGTTGAACAGACAGCTGAACTTGATTTAAAGACATTAGTTGAAAAAGCGGAAGCTCATTAAAACAATTTTGAAGGAAGTGAAGATGTGAAGTGGTGGCAAAATGCAGTAGTCTATCAAATTTACCCTAGAAGTTTTCAAGATTCAAATGGAGACGGCGTAGGTGACATCAGAGGCATCATTCAACGTTTAGATTACCTAGAAGAATTAGGGGTTGATGCAGTATGGTTAAGCCCAGTTTATCAGTCTCCAAATGATGACAATGGTTATGATATCAGTGACTATCAAGCAATTCATCCAGAATTCGGAACGATGAAGGATATGGACGAATTAATCGAAGAAGCAAAAAAGAGGTCCATTCGTATCGTAATGGATTTAGTAGTCAATCATACAAGTGACGAACACGAATGGTTCAAAGATGCTAAAAGTGGCGTAAATGCTAAATATAGAGACTATTATATCTGGAGAGATCCAGTTGATGGTAAGAAACCTAATGATTTAAAATCCACTTTTAGCGGATCAGCGTGGGCCTTTGACGAGAAGAGTCAGCAGTATTATCTACACTTGTTCAGTAAAAAACAACCAGACTTAAATTGGGAAAATCCCAAAATGCGTCAGGATATCTACGATATGATGAACTTCTGGCTTGAAAAAGGTATTGGCGGGTTTCGAATGGACGTTATTGATTTGATCGGAAAAGTACCAGATGAAAAGATCACAGATAAGGGTCCAAGATTACATGAGTTCTTACAAGAAATGAATCGAGAGACGTTTGGGCAGTACGACGTCATGACAGTTGGTGAGACTTGGAGTGCGACACCTGAAAATGCAAAGTTATTTTCTGGAGCGGATCGGGATGAACTGTCTATGGTTTTCCAGTTTGAACATATCACTTTAGATCAAGAACCTGAAAGTAAGTGGGCACTCAAAGAGCTCGACTTAATAGAGCTGAAAACTGTCTTATCCAAATGGCAGACAGCGTTAAGTGAGTCGGCTTGGAACAGTCTGTTCTGGAATAATCACGACACACCTAGAGTCGTTTCAAGATGGGGAAATGATCAAGAATACCGTGTGGAAAGCGCAAAATGTTTCGCAGTTCTACTCCATTTGATGAAAGGGACGCCTTACATTTATCAAGGTGAAGAGATTGGAATGACGAATCGTCTGATAAAAGATATCTCAGAAGTCAAAGATATTGAAAGTATCAATATGTACAAAGAAGAACTTGAAAACGGGAAACAGTCAGAAGATGTGTTAAACGCCATTAACCATAAAGGTCGAGATAATGCTCGAACACCCATGCAATGGAATGACAAAATGAATGCTGGCTTTTCAAAAGGAACACCGTGGATTGCGGTCAATACGAACCACGATAAAATTAATGTCGAGCAAGCACTAGCTGATCAAGAATCAATTTTTTACACATACAAAGAGTTGATTCAATACAGAAAAGAAAATGAAACAGTCGTTTTAGGAGAATATAAATTATTACTTCCAAATCACCAGCAAATATTTGCTTATGAAAGAACGCATAAAGGCAATAAAGTCATCGTCGTAGCGAATCTTTCAAAAGAATTCGTATCGATTGAATTGCCAGAAACATCGGAAAAAGCCAGTATACGATTCAGTAATTATAATAGAAAACAAGCTGACTCAACTGAATGGACATTAAAACCGTATGAATGTTTTGTGATAGAAAACGATAATCAGTAACGTTTATTAAAAAAAACCATCTAGATTTAATTGAATCTAGATGGTTTTTTTGTCTGAAATATGAAGTATATTTTTAAATGAACATTTGAAATAAGATGAATACTAATAGGTATTTATACATCGTGATTAGATAGATAATTGATAAGAAATAATAAAAGAACCTCGTAATTTACGTTTTGTATAGGTATACATAAAAAAAGTGCATAGATATAAGTGATCCAAAATTATATGAATAATTAGAAATTATAATATACAATTTAAATGTATATTATTTCTGTAAATCACGTTTGTATACAATTTTATATTTATTATATTGCATAATTATTTATATGATGGTATGATTCTTTTCAACACCTCTTATAAAACAAGAGGTTGGATTATACGGAAAGTATACAAATACATTGATCTTAGTATCAGGGGAGACAAACAGATGAAGAAATCGTTTAAAGCATTTATAGCCTTTTTTATTTTGGCAGTAACACTTCTAGTCCCGACACAGTCGGTTTACGCGGAAGATGGTTCATTAGACCGTGTACAAGAGAAGGGACAACTTGTTATTGGTACAAGTGGAGATTTCCCACCGTTTGAATTCTATGCAGAAGTTGACGGTGAACAGCAAATCGTTGGTATGGATATGTCAATCGCTCAAAAAATTGCGGATGATATGGGTGTCGAACTTGTCATCAGAGATATGGAATTCGATAGTTTAATTCCGGCTCTTGAAGCCAACAATATCGATATGATTGTTGCAGGAATGACACCTACGGCAGAACGTCGGCAAAGTGTAAACTTCTCTGATATCTATTACCAGACATTCCAGAACATCATGGTTCAAGCGGAAGACAAAGGTATTTATGATTCCGTAGAATCTTTAAGAGGTCAAAAAGTTGGTGTTCAGACAGCTTCGCTGCAAGAGCAATTGGCAGAACAAATTCCAGATGTTGAATTAATGCAATTGGGGAACATTAATGACTTGATTCTAGCTTTACAGACAAACCGTATTGAAGCCATCGTGATGCAAGGGCCAAACGCAGTGGCTCACGCTGAAAATGACAATACACTATACACATTCGAAGGAGACTTTGAATTAGATGAGCAAGACCAAGGTTCAGCGATTGCCATGCGCATTGGAGAAGACTCTCTAGCAGCAGCAGTCAATGAAAGTTTAGGAGAAATCTTAGACCAGAATCTGATTGAAGAATATCTTGGAACGGCTGGAGAATATATGGCGGGTACATCAGAAGAAGATGTATCTGACAATTTTCTAGGCACTTATTGGACATACTTTGCTGATGGAATGTATGTGACAATTCTGATCTCAGTGATCAGTGTATTAGTAGGGATGGTACTTGGTTTTATTTTATCTCTCATGAGACTGGCGAAAAACTTCGTGATTCGTTTCCTTGCATCTTCTTATGTAGAATTTATTAGAGGAACACCTTTGATGATTCAAGTCATGTTCATCTACTTTGGTGCAGGCGTGTTCTTTGATCTTCCAGCACTGACAGCAGGGATCATTGCAGTTTCACTAAACAGTGGGGCATATATCTGTGAGATTATCCGTGGTGGGTTGAATTCGGTCGACTCGGGTCAATCTGAAGCAGCTCGTAGTTTAGGAATGAGTAAAAACCAAACAATGCGGTATATCTTATTCCCGCAAGCATTAAAGAACATCTGGCCAGCGCTTGGGAATGAATTCATTACCATTATTAAAGAATCGTCAATTGTATCAGTTATTGGTGTCGGTGAGCTAATTTTCCAAACAAGAATCGTTCGTTCTGCATCTTTCAAGGGAATTTTGCCACTGTTTGTAACGATGATGGTCTATTTCTTCCTGACATTTACGTTAACGAAAATCTTGAACTATTTTGAAGGGAGAATGAATCATGATTAGTGTGAAACATTTAAAAAAATCATTTGGGAAAAATGAAGTTTTAAAAGATATCAATGAAGAAATTAATCAGGGGGAAGTTGTTGTTGTTATCGGTCCTTCTGGTTCCGGGAAGTCAACATTCTTGCGCTGCTTGAATTTATTGGAAGAACCTACTGATGGGGAAATAGTATTCGAGGGCACACCGTTGACTGGATTAAAAGAGCAGGATTTGAATCAATTGCGTCAAAAAATGGGGATGGTTTTCCAACAATTTAATTTATTCCCGCATATGACTGTACAGAAAAATCTAATGATTTCACCGGTACAAAGTAAAGGAATAGATAAATCTAAGGCAGAGGAAAAAGCTGGTCAATTACTTAAGCAAGTAGGCTTAGGCGACAAGTTAGAAGCTTATCCATCTAGTTTGTCTGGTGGACAAAAGCAGCGTGTGGCGATTGCACGTGCTTTAGCAATGGATCCTGACGTCATGCTGTTTGATGAACCGACTTCGGCTCTGGATCCTGAGATGGTAGGAGAAGTTCTGAACGTTATGAACCAATTGGCTAAATCGGGGATGACCATGGTTGTTGTAACGCACGAAATGGGATTTGCAAGAGAAGTAGCGGATCGCGTTTTGTTTATGGATGATGGTTATATTGTTGAACAAGGCACACCGGACGAAATATTCCAGAATCCTCAACATCCAAGAACAAAGGATTTCTTAGCGAAAATTCTTTAAAAATTAATCCTTAACTAGAACGAAGGGCACCAAAAACACCTTAGAAACTTTACCTGATAAAGTTTCTAAGGTGTTTTTTAGCGTTTCCATCGTAATAGCTTAAATTAATCTATGACGCTCTAATGCAATGGCGATACCGTCAGAATTGTTTGATGTCGTCACTTCATCTGCAACAGCCAGCAATTGTTCACTGGCATTTTCCATTGCAATACCGTAACGGACAGCGGCAAACATCTCGACGTCATTATGACCATCACCAAAGGCCATTGTGTGGGCTTTATTTTCGTTCATGTAATGCAGTACGTATTCTATAGCGGTTTGCTTATGAATATTTTTAACGCCAACTTCGCCACTTTCTTCACCGAAAGCCGGGACTGTTGACGGAATAACTTGGAAATCAGAACTGAATCGATCAAATATATTTTGAAAAGGAATCGTCTGGTTAACAAAACTTAGTTTATTAATGTGATCATAATCAATCTGACTCTCGTCTTCAATCAATAAATCCGTGAACCATGTAATTGCTTTGAGTGCTTCCGGACCTTTATCAGGGTTGTCTCTTAACGTCATTTCGTTGAGTAAGTTTTTCAAGTTTGTACTTGCGAAGAGACCATCGTTAGATTCTAGGTAATACTCTACTTTATTTTCTTTTAAATAAGACACTAAATCGAGTAGTCCTTCTTTTTCTAGAACTTTGTGGAAGACAACTTTACCATCGACTTCGCAGTATCCTCCGCCTGCTCCGATAATACCGTTAATCGGTAAAGATAAAACTTCGTCGGTTAACTCTGCTTTCGATCTGCCTGTGCAGATAAAAAAGCGGTGGCCATTTGCATGTGCTTTTTGAATTGCTTCTTTAGTGCGTGTAGAAACGGTCCCTTCTGAAGTACAAAGTGTTCCATCTACATCTAGAAATATTAATTGCTTTTCCATACGTTCACCTCTTCGTCATATGCTTACTTTAAGTATTAAATAGAAAATAATTTTTCAAATCTTTGAATACTTACTACACAATCGTAAGCTATTCTCTATAAGAGTTCAACTGAATCAAAAACTTTAAGCAAGATAAACACTTTTAAATCTATAAAAATTATAAATATTCGTATTCAATTCCAATGCAAGTATTGAATAGAGCATTGACCGTTAACTCCCGAAAACCGCATGATGTCAAGGGGGAAACGAATCGTTGCCCCCTTAAAAGAGGATAGTTCTTTCTTCTGAGTAATAGAGAGATATAATAAAAAATAAAAGGGGGATAAAAATGAAAACAGTATTATTAGCGTCCATTTGGGCTATGGGTTGGGGTGCACTTTTGATGAATCAATCAGTCGAAGCCAGCGAAGTTTTTTCATATGATATGCAAGTTGGAGGAGAACAGTCTGCTTATATAGAAACAGAATCAGGTACTGATTTATTGGTAACAATAGTTGAAATCGATGAGCCCCTACAAAGACAATCTTTCGATAGGCTTAGTTCATCATTAGCGCTAGAAAACAAAACTTACTTAATAAAAGGTTCGCTGCCACTGTACTGGGATGCAAGTTATAAGATTACGGTAAATAATCGACTCATCACTAGAGCATTCGAATCTAAAGTCACACCATTTTCTGGAAAAGTATTGCAAAGAAAACTGATCAGAGAAAGTTCCAATAAAAGAGCACGGCTAGAGTTTAAAGTCAGTCCTTTAATCGGGACGGACAAAAGTGGAACATTGATTTCGACGATTAGTGGGAATCAACTCATTATTTCAAAATAAAAAAACTACTCATACACAGAGTTTGGAAGACAGTAGTGTATAAGCAGTTAATTTGTTTTAAACGTCGTCAATTAGAAATATTTTCATCTTTAACGGATTCATCAACCTGAATATTTTCAAGATCTTCATCTAAAAGAATCACTTCGTAATTGGTAAACCAGCCAAACTTAGCACCAAAATAGCCATAAGTTTCAAGTGATACTAATAAGAGAGAAGCAATAATAGCTAAAGCATAATAAACACGTTTTTTCTTATAAGAATAAGCCAATAACATAATTGGAAAAGATAATAGAAGCGTCGCTGGATGAATGACTATAGGAAATAGAGAGATCAAACTCATCATCATAAAATGACTATCTAGTGATTTTAAGCGAATGTTCAAACGGTCTTTTAAAGACGGACTAGAGAGATTACTTTCTTTCTCGACAGGTTCGGTTATGTAGGTTTCCTCAGCTACAGTATTCAAAGGTGGAGCTTGTTCTAAGACAACCCCAGTAGAAATCGGTTCTAAATCAGGTTCTAGATCGGCTGAATCACTTAATAAGTTATCTATTGAAATATTGAAAAAACAACCAATTTGTTTTAGCGTTTCATGATCCGGCTTACCAAGACCACGTTCCCATTTAGAAATAGCTTGACGCGTGACATAAAGCTCATTTGCAAGCGCCGTTTGTGAATAGCCTCCATTCAGACGCAACTGTTTGAGTCTTTCTGGAAATTCCATCATAATCACCTCCTTATTTACTGATTATTTTACTATATAGATTAATGCAAGGAAAGGCTTTGTTCTGTTCTTTTCAGTTTATATTGAACAAATATGACTTTTTGTTTTATTTGACGATTCACTTCAAAATAAAGAGACTGGGTCACTCCTTGATAAAGTAAAATAGTTGTCACAGTAAGTCGAATTAGTGGAAAATGGTTTTTAAAATTTAACCAATAAAACGTTGATATATCAAGTGTTTTAAGAGGGGCAACGAAGCGTTGCTCCCCCTATTCGTTTCGTTTGTGCATAATCATAATTAGATACAATAATGACTAATGATAATAATTGAAAAAATGATCCAGAAAGGACAGACTATGTATTTAATCTTATCCGGTTTTTTGTTGCTTTTTCTAAAATTTAACTTCACGTTGTTTGACTATAGTTTAATCTATATTGGTACAAATTTTATTGGGTACCTTTTCTTACGCTTGGGTATTGAAAACAGTGAAGAAGCGGATGAATTATACATGAAAGATTCACTTTGGTTTTACCTTACGCTGAACTTGGTTTTATTGTTTTGTCGGATCTTTGGAGTTTCAATTGACAACATCACCTTTAACTACATAGACGCTTATTTATTAGCAGCAACTTTGTTATTTGTGCATATTTACCTGTTCGTTTACCCACTTTACCTGTTTTCAAAGTTCATCGCGTATTTAGAATTAGAGTCCAAATGTCTTCAGTCAAAGAAGCTACAAAGGATTACAAAGATCTGTGTGATGCTCGTTATATTAGCTACGCTCTGTTCTAACTTGATATCAAATTTTCAATATTTATGGATCGTAGTGATCTTACTGCAATTCACTGCACTTGTGTTATTAAAAAGATATACAGTGTCTTTTAATCGTTAATTCAATGAACTATAATTAATCAGCTAATCACAAAAGCGAAGGATATTGTTGGTAACAAAAAGAGTGGTTGTCTTGTTTGATATAGGCATAATTTACAATGAGAATCGTACAGAAAAAGAGTTAAGACAACGACGTTCACCCCTCGTTGTCTTAACTCTTTTTATCTTACTTAAATAAACATACTAGAGAGGTATTCTAGTGAATTTGGCTACTAAAGCTAATAAGCCTTTTGCACTTAAAAAGCCCAACACAAAGGGCAAAGTGAGAGAGAATATTGTAGGGAGTAGTTCTTTTGATTCTGGGCTAGTCAAGTAATCATTAAACAACAACGCCGATAAATACATATAAGCGAAACTAAAACCAATACCTAACAGAAAAAATAATACAGTGTAAAGAAATGAACGAGAACTTGAACGGGTATTTTTAAGTTTTTCATCCGGATTATTCATGCTACCTGCAATATCAGTGTGGCGCGTTCCGTTCCTACTGTTGTTTAAATTGTTACCAATGTTCACCCTTGAATACATAGAGCTACTAATATTACTATCTCTATCGTGCTTGTTTTGTCTATCTCGATCACTCATACTATCGAACTCCTTTGTCGCTAGTATACTCTGAAAAGCTTCAGGTGTGCTAAAAAACATGGTCGTAAATCATATTTTTAATTTTTATCTCTATTTGTAAGAGTATATTATCGAATGTATTTCAAATTAAAAACGAACATTTTATATTTTTAATTGATTAAAGTTCGATTAATGCTTTTTAAATGAAGAGATTATTGCTAGAATATAGAAGAATTGTTTATAAACAGTATAAATATCAATCTGTAGGAGGCGCATCATGTCTGTAGAAGTAGCTGTAATTATGGGAAGTAAGTCAGACTGGGAAACTATGAAATATACTTGTGAGATTCTAGATGAACTGGAAATTGAATACAGTAAAACCGTTGTGTCTGCACACCGTACACCTGACTTGATGTTTGAGTTTGCAGAGTCAGCAAGAAGTAAAGGAATTAAAGTGATTATCGCTGGCGCAGGTGGGGCTGCTCATCTTCCAGGTATGGTTGCTGCTAAAACGACTTTACCAGTAATTGGTGTTCCAGTGCAGTCTCGTGCATTGAATGGACTGGATTCTTTACTTTCTATTGTACAAATGCCAGGAGGCGTTCCTGTAGCGACAGTAGCAATTGGAAAAGCTGGAGCGACCAATGCTGGTTTACTTGCAGCACAGATACTAGGGACGACGAATTTTGAAATAGCTGACAGAGTGGAATCACGTAGAGAAGGATTAAAACAAACTGTAATAGAAAGTAGTGAAGAGCTTGTCTAATTGGATCAAACCACATAGTACGATAGGCATTATTGGTGGAGGTCAACTAGGACGTATGATGGCTTTTTCTGCGAAAGAAAGAGGCTATAGAGTAGGTGTTTTAGATCCTACTGCAAATTGTCCGACTGCTCAAGTAGCGGACTGGCATATTGAAGCAAGTTACGATGATGAGGAAGCTCTATTGAAACTAGCGAAACAGTGCGACGTGTTGACTTATGAATTCGAAAACGTAGATGCTAGTACGATTGATCGCGTTATGGATCAGGTTCATGTACCTCAAGGCACAGACTTATTACTCATTACTCAAAATCGGTTAAAAGAAAAAGAGTTCTTAAAAAAATCGGGCATTCCAGTTGCATCCTATGCTAAAATTGATTCTATAGAAGATTTAAAGAATCAGAGTGAGGCATTAGGCTATCCTTCAGTTCTGAAAACGATCCAAGGAGGATATGATGGGAAAGGTCAGTTTGTGCTGAAGCAACCTTCAGATATTGAATCGGCCGCAACTTTGCTTGAACAAGGAACCTGCATTCTTGAAAAGTGGGTATCCTTTCAAATGGAAGTCTCTGTTATGGTAACAAGAAATGAAAGAGGCATGATTTCTGTATTTCCTGTTTCTGAAAATATCCACCAGAATAATATTTTACTGAAAAGTATTGTACCGGCAAGAATATCCAAAGATTTACAGAAAGAAGTTAAGCAGATTGCTGAAACGATTGCGGATCAGCTGAAATTGGTAGGCGTACTAGGTATTGAGCTCTTTGTGACAGAACAGGGGAAAATTTATGCAAATGAACTGGCACCTAGACCGCATAACTCTGGTCATTATTCCATTGAAGCGTGTACAGATTCGCAATTTGATATGCACATAAGAGCAATCTGCGGCTACAGCCTTCCAGAAGTTAAGTTATTGAAACCCGCAGTTATGGTCAATATTTTGGGTGAACATCTAGAAGCAGCACTTGAGTTGAATGAACAGCATCCTAGCTGGCATATCCATGATTACGGAAAATCAGAATCGAAAATTGGCCGTAAGATGGGTCACGTCACCATTCTTACAGACGACGTAAATCAGACTGTGGGTGAAATTGAAGAAACTGGGATATGGAAATCCTGAACCTATAGCGTAAAAAAGAGGAGTAATCAGATGATCGAACGTTACACTAGACCTGAAATGAAACAATTATGGTCAGAAGAAAACCGCTACAATACATGGCTTGAAGTAGAAATTTTGGCAGATGAAGCTTGGGCAGAACTTGGAGAAATTCCTAAAGAAGATGTAAAAAAAATTCGCGAAAATGCTTCTTTTGATATTGAGCGTATTTTAGAAATTGAAAAAGAAACTAGACACGATGTTGTGGCTTTCACACGCGCGGTATCAGAATCTTTGGGAGAAGAGAAAAAGTGGGTACACTACGGTTTGACCAGTACAGATGTCGTCGATACAGCTTACGGATATCAGTTAAAACAAGTCAACGATATTTTGCGTAAAGACCTTCAAACACTTTTTGAAGTCATTGGTGAAAAAGCCAAAGAGCATAAGCATACTGTGACAATGGGTAGAACGCATGGGGTTCATGCAGAGCCGACAACATTTGGGTTGAAACTAGCGCTTTGGTATTCAGAAATGAAACGTCATATCGAGCGTTTTGAACATGCGGCTGAAGGCGTAGAAGCGGGGAAAATCAGTGGAGCCGTTGGAACATTTGCGAATATTCCAACATTCGTTGAGAAATATGTCTGCGAAAAATTAGGTACTCGTCCACAAGAAATTTCAACGCAAGTCTTACCGCGTGATTTGCATGCAGAGTATGTCAGTTCTATCGCTTTGATCGCGACAAGTGTAGAGAAGTTCGCAACTGAAATTAGAGGACTTCAAAAATCAGAAACAAGAGAAGTTGAAGAAGGCTTTGCTAAAGGACAAAAAGGCTCTTCAGCAATGCCGCATAAACGAAACCCAATCGGGTCCGAAAATATGGCTGGTCTTGCGCGCGTTATTCGTGGACACATGGTGACAGCTTACGAGAATGTAACGTTATGGCACGAAAGAGACATTTCACATTCTTCAGCGGAACGTATTATTTTACCGGATAGCACAACGCTACTGAACTATATGCTGAATCGTTTCTCAAATATTGTTCGTAATCTAACAGTATTCCCTGAGAATATGAAGCGCAATATGGATGCAACACTTGGCTTGATTTATAGCCAACGCGTATTACTGAAGCTGATTGATAAAGGTCTTAGCCGCGAAGCCGCTTATGACTTAGTCCAACCACTTACAGCAGTTGCATGGGATGAGCAGAAAGATTTCCGGACTTTGATTGAACAAGATGAAACGGTCATGTCTCATCTATCGGGTGAAGAAGTCGAAGAAGCGTTTGATTACAATTACCATTTGAAAAATGTAAATGAAATATTTGAAAGAGTCGGTTTAGGCGAATAGAAAAATTCCTCTGTGTAGATAACAATCTATGCAGAGGACTTTTTATATACTTAGAAAAGGGTGGTACTAAGAATGGAAGCAACACTTATTAAATATCTCAAAGCTAAAAAGAAAATAGTTAATCAGTTACTAAACGAGGGATACATTGGATACAATGAAATCCCTGAAAAAGATCCAATAGCAGAAGTGTTACAGTATAGACGTTATTTTAATCAGTCAAAGCAAGGAAAAGAAATCACTAAGATTATAAAAGAAGTTGCTGAGAAAATTAACGGAAAGTACAGATTTCAGCTGTTTGTTTGTGATCACTATGAAGATTACTTAACGAAACTAGATAAAGTAGACCAAGTCACCGATTTCCTATTTGAGCATGACTGGGAAGGGTCTCAAGATGATTTAGAAAGTCCACTTTTTATAGTTGCTAACAAGGATTTAGTAGAAACTTACAGTATTGAAGAGACGGGAGACCTATTGAGTATAGAATCTAGAATCAGCGAGGAAACAGTCACTTGAGTTGAGTAAGTCAATGACCGATGCTAAACTAGTTTCAACAAGTATAGAGTGGAGAATGAGATTAATGAAGTTGATTATGTTTAGTGTCAGAGAAGATGAAAAACCAGCTGTAAAAGCATGGGAAAAGCGCAATGGAGCAGAAGTTATAACGGTAACAGACCCTTTGACGCTCGAAACAGTGGATCTGGTGGAAGGTTATTCAGGTGTATGTCTGCAGCAAAGGATAGACGTAACAGATGAAGAAATTTACCGCAAATTAGAATCTTTTGGGATCAAACAGATTGCTTTGCGGACTGCTGGCTATGATATTATAAATTTAAATCTAGCAAAAAAGTACCACTTAAAAGTCACCAATGTTCCAGCGTATTCTCCAACATCAGTCGCAGAACTAGTCGTTATGCAGGCACTAAGATTAATTCGTAATAATCCAATTGTTGAAGATCAGATGAATAATGGAGATTTTCGTTGGGGCGGAATGATTGCAAAAGAAATTAATACCCTGACGGTGGGGATTATCGGTGCAGGAAAAATTGGTGGGACAGCTGCTCGTTTATTCAATGCCTTGGGTGCGAATGTAATTGCGTATGATCCAATCGTTAGAGAAGAACTTAAAGAAATCCTTACTTATGAACAAGATCAGCAATCTGTTTTAGAAAAAGCAGATATTGTGAGCTTACATGTCCCATTAAATGAATCAACGACTCAGTTAATTGATGCTGAAGCACTGACACAAATGAAATCAGATGCGTACTTGATAAATGCTGCTCGAGGTCCGATAGTCGATATCAAAGCGTTAATCAAAGCCTTAAAAGAGAAAAAGATTGCGGGAGCCGCTTTAGATACCTTACCGAACGAGCAACACTTCTTTAATTTCAATTTTAAAAATCAATCCTTACCAGACCGAGATCTTGAAGCGTTGATGAGCATGAACAATGTATTGATTACACCTCATATCGGATTCTACACAACCGTTGCCGTTCAAAATATGGTCGATATTTCATTAGGAAGTGCACTAGAAATACTCCAAACTGAAGAAAGCAAAAACGAAGTGTACTAATCAGTCAGAGAGGCTTAGAGAAAGACAAAAAAGCCTCTTTAAATAGAGTTGAATTAGAAATGGAAAAGCCTAGTAGACAAGTAAAGAGGTAGAATTTCGAAATAAAACGAAAAAAACGCTTGCAAGAATTTTGAGACCGTGTTATAGTTACATCAACAATTAAATACAGCAGTGATTCAATGAAATGGATTGTTACCAAACAAAGTTGTATGGGCAAAACCTAAATTGATCTGAAAGCTACTCTTGGGCGAATTGTCGCTGATAGTAGGTTTGGGATGAGTTTAGGTTTTTTTTTATTAAAAATTTAAACGGAGGTGGCGGTTTAGTGAAATGAAAATTGAGAAAGTGTTGAACAATAACGTAGTACTTGCTTTTAACGAATCAAATCAAGAAATGGTCGTCATGGGAAGAGGTATCGCTTTTCAAAAGCATACAGGAGACGAAATCGAGTTAGATAAAATCGAGAAAACGTTTATTCCAGAAGGCCAAGACGTAATGGAGCATTTACTCTCATTGTATAGGGACATTGATCCAGATATCCTTGAGATTGCAACAAACGTCATTAAATACGCTCAAGGTATATTACATGCTAGACTCAGCAATCATATTTACCTGACTTTACCAGATCACTTAAGTTACGCGATTAGCCGGGCGAAAGATGGATTAGACATCAAAAATCCATTGACTTGGGAAATCAAACGATTTTACAAAGTGGAACACGAAATCGGACTGAAGGCTTTAGAACTTGTTGAAAAAAACCTATCTATCCAGTTACCAGAGTCAGAAGCAGCAGCGGTTGCATTGCACATTGTAAATGCAAGACAAGACGAACAAGATTTACAAGTAACCATTCGAATGACAGAGATGGTCCAAGATATATTGAATATTGTTAGCTATTATTATGGAAAAACATTCAATGAAGAATCTTTTCAATATACTCGGTTCATAACCCATCTTCAGTATTTTGCAAGACGGTTGCTGCAACAGGAAAGAAAAGAATCAGGGGACACCTTTTTATACGATCAGGTGAAAAGTAAATACGAAAAAGCCTTCAACTGTACGGAGCGGATAAATGAATATCTGCTGAAGACACAAGGAGCGGCGTTGACTACAGATGAGCAATTATATCTAGCGATTCATATCCAACGTGTCACAACTGAAGATTAATCTATCACAGATGGATTGTTACTGGTTCAGTAAACTGAATGCAGGCAAAACCTAAGTTGATAGTCAGATATATTTTTCTCTTAAAAGGGGAAACTGTATTCTCGACTATTAAATTAGGTTTTTTTATTACCCAAACTCAAAAAAATAAGAAAACGAGAAAGAAGGAAAATGTAATGGCTTACGAAGAATTAGCAAAAGAAATCCTAGACAATGTCGGGGGCAAAGAAAACGTCAATAGCTTAACGCACTGTATCACAAGATTACGCTTCAAACTGAAAGATGAAGAAAAAGCGAACACAGATCATCTTAAAAATATGGATGGTGTTGTAACCGTTATGAAAAGTGGCGGACAATACCAAGTTGTTATTGGTAACCATGTTCCTGATGTTTACGCGCAAGTATTAAAAGAAGGAAACCTAGGAGACGCTTCTGATTCAACGGATGAAGATACAGGACCTAAAGGGAATCCGTTAGATCAGTTTATCGATTTAGTTTCTGGTATCTTCCAACCGGTACTAGGTGTATTAGCAGCAACTGGGATGATCAAAGGATTCAACGCATTGTTCCTAGCGACTAATGTATTAACGGAATCTTCAGGAACGTACCAGATTTTGAACGCGATCGGAGACTCACTATTTTATTTCTTCCCAATCTTCTTGGCATATACAGCTGCTCAGAAATTTAAAGTAGCGCCATTTATTGCGATGGCAATCGGTGCAGCACTCGTTTATCCAACGATTGCAGGAATTACAGGCGGTGAGGTGTTGTATACACTCTTCCCGGGCACATTGTTTGAATCGCCTGTATATCTAGACTTTTTAGGACTTCCAGTTATCTTACCGCAAGGTGGCTATGGTTCTACCGTTATTCCAATTATTTTAGCAGTGTTTTTTGCTTCTAAAATAGAGAAATTGATGAAAAAAATTATTCCAGATGTTGTGAAATTGTTCTTGGTTCCATTTGCTACGTTACTTGTAGTTGTTCCATTAACATTCATGGTCATTGGGCCGGTAGCAAATATTGCAGCTAACATGATTGGTGCAGGTACTCTAGCAGTTTACGAATTTAGCCCAATTATTGCAGGATTATTGATTGGTGGATTCTGGCAAATTCTTGTAATCTTTGGATTACATTGGGGGCTTGTTCCAGTTGCAATTAACAACTTGTCAGTTTACGGATTTGATCCGATTTTAGCTCTATCATTTATCGCTTCATTTGCACAAACCGGCGCAATCATTGGTGTATTCTTGAAAACAAAAGAAACAAAGGTTAAAACTTTAGCAGTACCAGCAATCATTTCAGGGTTCTTTGGTGTAACAGAGCCAGCAATCTATGGTATCTCTTTACCACTAAGAAAACCATTCATCATCAGTTGTATTGGTGGAGCACTAGGTGGAGCAGCACTAGCTCTCTTTGAAACAAAAAGTTATATTATCGGTGGACTAGGGGTGTTTGGTTACACAAACTTCCTAGATCCAGCTCAATCAGGCGTTCAAAACTTATTTACGATTATTGGTATTTCAGTAGCTGGTCTTATCTTCGGAGCTGTCGTAACGTATCTAGTAGGATTTGGAACATTGTTTGGTGAAGCTGAAGTGGCAACTGATCAAGGAATTGAAACAAAATCTGCATCAACAACTGAAGGCGCAATCGTACAAGCAAATGGCGAATCATATGTAGAAAAGGAAGTCATTGAAAGTCCTGTAACAGGAACTGTATTACCATTAAGTGAAGTGAAAGATGAAGCTTTCTCATCAGGCGCAATGGGTAAAGGGGTAGCAATTGAACCAACAGAAGGTAAAGTCGTTTCACCAGTAAATGGTGAAGTTACAGCGTTGTTCCCTACAGGTCATGCAATTGGTATCACTAGTGATGAAGGCGTAGAATTACTGATTCACGTTGGTATGGATACGGTTCAATTAGATGGTGAAGGCTTTACTGCTCACGTTAAAACTGGAGATCGCGTTGAAGTTGGTCAAACATTAATTGAATTCGATATCGATTTAATCAAAAAAGCAGGTTACCCAGTAACAACACCGGTATTGGTTACAAATGCAGATCACTATCTAGATCTTTTAACAACAGATAAAACAGCAGTATCAACAAACGATTATCTTATGACAGTCGTTATATAAAAAAAGTACTAAACATTGTAAAAGTGTAGGTAGCGAACAAACGCTACCTGCATCATATTTGGAAGGTGGAGTTATTTTGTCAGTCAAAGGATTCAAGAAAGATTTTTTATGGGGTGGCGCTACTGCTGCCAATCAGTACGAAGGTGCTTATAACGAAGGCGGTAAAGGATTATCTACTGCAGATATGGTTAAGTTTGTTCCCAAAGAAGAACGCACTGGTGGACATGCTTTAGATGTAACTAGAGAAGAAATCCAAGCGATCTTAGATGGTCAATCTGATGCTACATTCCCTAAACGTTTTGGTACGGATTTTTATCACAGATATGCAGAAGACATCGCATTGCTAGCAGAAATGGGTTTCAAAGTATTCAGACTTTCAATTAACTGGGCAAGAATTTTCCCAAATGGTGATGATCAAGAGCCGAATGAAGAAGGTCTAGCTTTCTACGATAAAGTATTTGATGAATGTAAAAAATACGGAATCGAACCTTTAGTAACCCTTTCTCACTATGAAACACCCCTAAATTTAACCTTGAAATATAACGGCTGGACAGATAGAAAAGTTGTAGACTTTTTCTTGAACTATGCAGAAGCAGTCTTTAAACGTTATAAAGATAAAGTGACATACTGGTTAACATTCAACGAAATCAATATTGTAACGATGAGCCCGTATACTGGTGCAGGAGTTTTAACAGAAGATGCTGAAAACCCAACGCAACTAAGCTACCAAGCAGCCCATCATCAATTTGTAGCGAGTGCCTTAACAACTAAACTAGCTCGTGAGATCAATCCAGAATTCCAAGTTGGATGTATGTTGGCTCGTTCAACGTTCTATCCAGAAACAAATAATCCAGAAGACGTATTATTAGCACAACACGAAAATCAAATGAACTTATTCTTCACAGATGTACATGCTCGTGGAGAGTACCCAACTTATATGGAACGTTATTTTGACGAAAACAATATCAATATTCAAAAAGAACGTGGAGACGACGAAATCTTGAAAGCTTATACAGTAGACTTCATTTCGTTTAGTTATTACATGTCACTATCCGTTAGTTCTAAAGAAAGTGACGATAGTGTTGGTGGAAACTTATTTGGTGGAGTGAAGAATAACTATCTAGAAACGTCTGATTGGGGATGGCAGATTGATCCAATCGGATTACGTTATACTCTTAATGATATGTATTCACGTTACCAAAAACCTCTATTCATCGTTGAAAATGGCTTAGGTGCTTACGATAAAGTAGAAGAAGATGGTAGTATTCATGACGATTACCGTATCGAATACTTGAGAAAACACATCGAACAGATGAGAGAAGCTGTTAAAGATGGCGTCGACTTAATGGGATACACTAGCTGGGGATGTATTGACTTAGTCAGTGCCTCAACAAGTGAAATGGCTAAACGTTATGGTTTCGTGTATGTAGATCAAGACAATCATGGTAACGGAACACTAGACCGTTCTAAAAAAGATTCATTTTTCTGGTATAAAAAAGTGATTGAATCAAATGGTGAAGATTTAGCATAATTAAAGAAAAAACGGAAGGATCTTAAGGATTCTTCCGTTTTTTTGTAAATTAAAAGAGGGGCAACCAATCGTTGCTCCCTCTTTTAATTGTAAATGTGTATACTGAAAAGGAGAGATAATCATCCATTCAATCTCTGAAGGAGAACAGAACATGGGAGTAAATCAAGCCGTTAGTTTACTGATGGGGTCATTCAATGCAAGTGACCATTTAATAAGAAACCATTTTGAGCATCGCATCTTGCTTTACCAATTTGATGAAAAAATTGACTCTAAAGTACTAAAACAAATCGTTTATGAAGAGAATACCGAAGAACCTTACCAGGTCGAATCAGGGGAAAGTGTTTACTGGAAAGTCGTTAGAATAGTAGATGTCTTCGAAATGGTAGATAAAGTAACTTTCGAACGGGGCGCTGAAGTGTACAGTCGATTCTTTATAGAAGAAAATTTGACGTTAGATGGGGTTATGGCGCAATACTTTTCTGATCTCGATTGGGAAAAGACCATTTAAAAGAGTAAAGAGAATGCGCTAGTTGTCTAGGTGAATTTCAAATAGATAGGAGGAATCAGTTTGGGCACTGAATTTAGAGGAATCATTGATCCAGGAGAACCGGTAGCTGAGAAAGATTCGAAAGCATTGGTAACTAAGTATCTTGACCGGTTGAATATTGTAGAAGTAAAGGAAGTTCCTATTGAAGTAGTTAGAAAACTAGTAGATTTGGAAGAATACCCTCTTGAAAACATAGTAAAAGCTCATCTGGAAATTTTGGAATACAATATAAAATGTTCTCCGGCATATTCAGGTGAAGCAATAGAGATACAACTTTATAAAGTAGTGAAAAACGAGAAGAGTCAACTATATTATGATGAAATCCGTGTATCTGGAGAAGGTATGTTTCAACCTTACTTTGATGACTTGACTATGGTGATTGCAGTGGAGAAGACAGTTGGAGTAATAGAATCAGGCAGTCAGTTGTTTAGCTATGATTTTTCCTTTTTGAGAGGCATGACAACCAAAGAACTGGTAGAAGCATCGCCCGAATTAACTAACTTCTTGGCCATGATCGAAATCTTTGAAACACCTTTTAAAGATAGAAAAGAAATCGACAGGTTGTTCAATGAGATTAGAAAAGTAGAGTGAATCGTTCACATTCACTTCACTTAAAGCGTACTTAAAGTGCTATACTGAATTTAGAAAGTGTCAAAAAGAGCTAGACAGGTTAAAGTGATTTTTGCATGGATACATAAAGAAAAATTGAAAGGGGGTGAACTTTATTTGATTGAAATGATTTTATCCAACCAAACATATATGCAACTGGCTTTCGTCGCTTGTCTGATCTTAGCCTTGCTTACGATACCACTACGTGAGATCGTGACGATCGGTTTTTTTGATATCAGTGATCTGTTCGTCAGTCTAATGATTGCCGTATTCATTGGTTATATGATCAACGAAAGCATGCCTGATAACGCCTCTATTTCGATTGGGCTGTTTATACTTATACTTGTAACTGTTGTGACCGGAATCGTTTTACTTAACATCTTCGTGATTATCCCCTTTCGAAGCCGTTCAGAAAATTCGAGTGCGACATCTATTCGTCAACTCGAAGGCAAAGAAGGTACAGTATCGGTTTCAATCACAGCTGATGGCGTGGGAGAAGTGTTAGTGTATACCGGTTTTACAAAAACTAATAGAATGGCTAAGATTTACGAAAATAGTAGTGACCCTGTGACGTTTATCGAGCAAGGCACAAATGTCCTAGTCATGGACGTTAAAGACTCCTTCTTATACGTTTTACCGTACACGAATGCAATCCAAGCAACAAATGAGCAACAACCAACATGGAACTCAAACACAAAAAACAGAAAACGAAAGTAGGAATTTATTCATGGACGCAAGACTTTTTGGAATCATCGGCATTGTTGCCATTTCACTGATCGTTATCATTTTACTCATTAGTCGTTACCGTATTGCCTCACCAGATATTGCACTGATTATCAGTGGAACGGCACTCGGAAACAGAAATGTCTACACAGATCCAAACACAAATAACAAGATGAAGATCGTGAGTGGGGGCGGTTCATTCGTCTTACCTGTTATTCAATCTGCTAGAACCTTATCTCTGTTATCTTCTAAACTGAAAGTGAGTACACCTGACGTTTATACCAAAGAAGGGGTACCGGTTACCGCAGACGGAACAGTTATCATCAAAGTCGGTTCAACAACCGAAGATATCGCTACTGCTGCTGAACAGTATCTTGGTAAAGCTACAGAAGATTTAGAAAACGAAGCACGTGAAGTGTTAGAAGGTCACTTGCGTTCGATTTTAGGTTCGCTGACGGTCGAAGAAATCTATCAAAATAGAGATCGATTCAGTCAAGATGTACAAAAAGTTGCTTCAGTCGATCTAGCTAAAATGGGTCTAACGATTGTTTCTTTCACCTTAAAAGAAGTAACGGATAAAAACGGGTATTTAGACTCACTTGGTCAAGGACGTATCGCTGAAGTTAGACGTGATGCGGATATTCAGTCAGCGAGAGCCGATAAAGAAACCCGTATTGAACGTGCCCTAGCTGAACAACAATCGAAAAAGGCTGAATTGCAACGTCAAACGGAAACAGCTGAATCTGAAAAAGATAAGAGCTTACGTATTGCAGAATATAAACGACAAGAAAATGTAGCTACAGCACAAGCTGAAAGTGCCTACGAGTTAGAAAAAGCAAAATTACAAAAACAAGTCCTTATCGAACAAGGTAACGCTCAAATCATCGAGCGTGAGAAACAAATTGAATTACAAGAAAAAGAAACCATTAGAAAAGAACGTGAATACGACGCTTCTGTTCGTAAGAAAGCTGACGCTGAGCGTTATGCCATCGAAACAGAATCTGAAGCGAACAAATCAAAAGCTATCGCTGAATCTGAAGCACGTGCGAAAGAAATTGAACTGAACGGTAAAGCAAAAGCTGAAAGTATCCGTGAAATCGGTAAAGCTGAAGCTGAAAGTAAAACCGCTCTGGCTAAAGCCTTAAAAGAATACGGACAAGAAGCCATCGCTACTTTGATGATCGAAGCGTATCCTGAAATGATTCGTGCTGCTTCTGAGCCGCTAGGTAATATCGACAAGATTACTGTTGTCGACAGTGGAAACGGTAAAGGTGCATCATCTCTGACCAATACTGCTTTGAACACATTAGCATCATCACAAGAAGCCTTCAAAGACGCTGTTGGTTTAGATCTCGCTAGTTTAATCGAATCATATGCTGGCACAAAAAATGTCGGTGGCCAAGTAAGAGAATTAAACAATACATTAAAAGAATCAGGAAAAAGTGAATCAGTTTTATCTGAAAACAGTGAATCAGTAACAGAATAGACAAACAGAATAAGACCCGTCACATTGTGGCGGGTTTTCATAATGAATGGATACAATATGAGGTTCTGTTAGGCGACTCTGTTGAATTTATGAACATAAACGGTTATTGAAGCAAGTGAGATATACAGTTAACTAGCGGAAAAAAAGATGACTACTCTGATTGAAAAGAGAATAGTCATCTTTTTAATTTTTGCATAAACGAATCCATATAATCATGAATCCTTTGAAGTACTATAATCAATCGAGTGAAGTTTCTGAACCGATTCTTTTATGATTGTCTAATTTTTTTATTTATTACGAAGATAATAAAGATACATATAGGGTACAAAAACGCAAATGAAAAATATTCCGCCTGTGATAAATCCACTTATTGGACCAGATTCACTCGTGAACGGTGCAAAAATACCAACTGCAATAGAAATAAATGCAATAATAGCGATAGAGATAAGAAGGCTTTTTTTGGTTACTCTTTTTTGAACTTCATGATCTACACTAATAGTTATAGAGGAAAATACTAATATAGTAGTTGAGATGATAAAAACAAACCATAACGGATTTCCGCGCAAAGCATTAGAGCCTATAGTGATTCTGTCATAAGCTAATATCATAAAGATACCTATCGTTTGAATCACATAAGCTATTCTGATGTTCTTCAAATTTTTCAATATTAAACGCTCATCTGTATTTTTTTTCATTATATCAGTCCCTTTCCTTCCAGAATAGTTCATCCAATGTTTTATTGACGGCATAACAGATGCTAAGACAGAGTTTTAAAGAGGGATTGTATTTACCTTTCTCAATCAAACTAATGGTCTGACGAGTAACATTTACTTTTTCAGCTAACTGTTGTTGCGTAAGATCAGCTTGGATACGAGCTATTTTTATTTTATTTTCCACGAATATTATCAAACTCCTTTATTTATTTAATATAGTTAGCGTAACATATATATGACTTAATGTAATGTATACATTGCATTTTTAATAATATTAACTTGATTAAAAACTCTACTGACTTATATCAACAATCATTCGATAAAAAAGCACCCACTCTTCGTATAACTACTTATAGACTAACATAATTAAATGAGACAGTATAAAACACCTTCGAAATGGTACACTTACTTCAAGTACTAAAATCGGAGGTGTTTTTGCTTGGGCAAAAATGTATATTCAAGTGAGACAAAATGGGCCGTAGTAAAAGACAAAATGAACGGCCAGCTGACAAACAAAGAGATTATGGAGAAACATGGAATCAAAAATAGATCACAAATTAAAACATGGATGAGATGGTACCGTGAAGATGAAATACACCGTTTCGACCAACCAATCGGTAAACAATATTCTTATGGACATGGGCCGGAATTTGAAAGTGAAGATGAGAAGAAAAATAAACAAAACGCACATTTAAAAATGGAAAATGAAATTTTAAAAAAGTACTTGGAAATAAAAGAGGAGTTGAAAAAGAAATAATACTTCAATTGGTCGAAGTATACCGGCATAAATATACAATCACGGCAATTCTGTCTACATTGGGTGTGCCTCGCTCCACTTATTACAGATGGCTCGCCGAAGGCGATACAATTGTACTGACAGAAGTGGAAGAAGCAATTATCGTATTGTGCAAGAAAACAAAGTATCGTTTCGGCCATCGAAAAATCAAGAAGTCATTGAAGGAAAGATACAACTTGGATAGGCATCGAAATACGGTTCAATCCATTATGCAAAAGCATCACCTACAATGTCGGATAAAACCGAAACGTAAATGGAAATCGCAAGGTGAATCGGTCATCGTAGCGCCGAATCTTCTCCAACGCAATTTCGCTGCTTCTGCGTCGAACCAAAAATGGGTAACAGATATTACCTATATTCAGTACGGAAGTTCGACAATGTATCTATCAACGATCATGGATTTGTTTAATAATGAAATTGTCGCGTATAAAATGTATGATCACCAACAGACGTCATTGATCATCGACACGCTGAAAGAGGCACTGGAATTAAGGGGAAACCCCGAAGGGGTCATCATTCATTCCGACCAAGGAAGTGTCTATACTTCCTATGCATACCAAGATTTGGTTAAGACCAGCCATCTTATCAGTAGTATGTCTCGTCGCGGAAATTGTTGGGATAACGCGGTCATTGAGTCATTTCATTCCAATATCAAGTCAGAGGAATTTCAGTACGTCAAATTCAATTCGATAACCAATCTCCACGTCGTAGAAAAGGTGGAAGAATATATCCGCTATTATAATGAAGATCGGATCCTAGAAAAATTAGGCTACCTGACACCCAAAGAATTTGGGGCGCAAGTAGCCTAACGAGGTGTTTTATAGTTGTCTCAAAGTACTATGTCAGTCTATTAGAAGGTGAGTGCTTTTTGTTACTTATTTTCCTTTTTGTGTTCCTTACTCATGTCTTCATAAGCTTTGCCACGAAGAAGCATTCCCCATAGCGCGGAAAGCCCTAAAGGGATTAATAATACTAACAATAAAGGGTGCACACAAATTTCTCCTTTCGAAATATATGATTGAATTCAAAGTTTAAGTATTTCTTCATTGATGACTCTTGTTCTTAAAATAACCGTAAAGAAAGAGGCTTTGTATGTCAAATGTTAACACAAGAACCAAGAAATAGACTGTTTATGATATACATTTTCACTCTACATAAAAAAGATGACTATCCTGACAGTAATCAGAGTAGTCATCTTTTTTAATTCATTTAAATAGAACAGCTTCCGTCTTCACATAGCCCTACGCCTGAATCACCCATGACTTGTAAACCAAGTTTAATCCCTAACTCATCGGCAACTTTTTGAAGGGTTTCTTGAAAGAGTTGTTGGGGTTGGGCACCAGAGATGGCATATTTTCTTTCAAGAACAAAGAAAGGCACGCCTTGTACACCAATAGCTTGTGCTTCTTGGATATCTCTAGCAACATCTTCAGCGTACTGATCACTAGACAACACTTCTTGGGCACCTTCGCGAGACAAGCCTACGTTTTCAGCAATATCGAGTAAAACTTCATCGACATTCAAGGCAAGGTTATCTAAAAAATGAGCTTTTAATAAAGCTTCGTCAATTTCAGCGCCTTTTCCATTAGCCTCAGCGTATTTAGCTAATCGATGAGATTTTTTTGTGTTGGCATTAATCATTTTAGAAAAATCATAATCCAGACCCACTGTTTTAGCACGCTCTGTTACGGATTCAAACATTCCATCTACTTGAGAAGCGCTCATACCTTTTTTCTGCATTAAGCTCTCTTTAAGCGGATCTTCACCGGTTAAAGGTGTTGTTGGGTCTAATTCATAAGCCTTGAACTGAACGTCCACATGATCAGACAATCCAGTTTCTTTTATCGCTTGTTCAAGCTCTCTTTTTCCTATATAGCAAAATGGGCAAACATAGTCTGACCAAACTTCAATTTTCATCATATATTTCACTTCGCTTCCTAAAAGTAAGTAACTATACTATACCAATAGTTTAGAGAAAATACAATACTATAGGAATAGGTCTGAAATATAATCGCAAACCTTATTGTTCGTCTTTTAATTGTTGATACAACTTTACATGATATAAAATATGGATTTATATTTTTAAATACGAACAATAAACGATATTTATTTGTAGATATCCTGCAAAAGGTTGACTATATTCTCCTCAAACTCTATTATGAAATCAATAGATAACATTTAACGGTATTTTAGATAATAATGTTCGTGATTAGCTTTATAGTTGGAGGGGTAGTTTTTTGGAGAAACTAGCATTACTTTATGAAGGAAAAGCAAAAGAGCTTTATAAGACAGATGATCCTGAGTTACTTTGGGTAGCCTACAAGAACCAAGCAACTGCTGGGAATGGAGCGAAAAAAGAAATAATCGCTGGAAAAGGTAGGTTGAACAATCAAATCACCAGTCGCATTTTTGAAAAATTAAAAGAAGTTGGTATTCAAAGTCATTTTGTTAAGCAATTGTCTGAAACAGAACAAGTCATTCAGAAAGTAGAGATGTTTGCACTGGAAGTGGTCGTTAGAAACGTTGCTGCTGGAAGCTTTTCGAAAAGACTAGGTGTAGAAGAAGGGACACCTTTATCATTTCCAGTTCTAGAGTTTTATCTTAAAGAAGATGCTTTAAATGATCCGATTATCAATGAAGATCATATACGAGTGCTTGATTTGGCAACAGAACGACAAGTAACCGAAATTAAAAAACAAGCTTTAGAGATTAACACTGCTCTTCAGGAAATATTTGAAAAGATGTCTGTTCGCTTAGTCGATTTCAAATTGGAGTTTGGAAAGACATCAGACAACACGATTCTTTTGGCCGATGAAGTTTCACCAGATACTTGTCGACTATGGGACCTAAACACGAACGATAGGTTAGATAAAGATGTTTTCAGAAAAGATCTGGGAGATATCATTCCACTGTATGAAGAAATATTGAATCGACTTACTCAAAGATAAAAGGAGAACTGAACCCATGTATAACGTAAAAGTATATGTAACGTATAAAGAATCGATTCTTGACCCTCAAGGGGAAGCGGTTAGAGGTGCTGTTCACCGTATGGGATTTGATGAAATTGAGGATATTCGAATTGGAAAGTATTTTGAAATCAAGGTTTCTAGTCAAGAAGAAAGAGCCATTGAAGAAACAATTGAAACCATCTGTGACAAGCTGTTAGCGAACGTGGTTATGGAAACCTACCGTTATGAAATTGAAAAAGTAAAGGAGACGGTGTAAGGATGAGATTCGCTGTTGTTCAATTCCCAGGTTCAAACTGTGATGTGGACTTACTTCATGCAATCAGAGATGGTGCAGGAGAAGAAGCAGAGTATGTTTCTCACACTGAAACAAGCCTAGAAGGATTCGATGGTGTCTTACTACCAGGTGGTTTCTCTTATGGGGATTACCTCAGAAGTGGCGCAATTTCTCGCTTCTCCAATATTATGAGTGAAGTTCAAAGATTCGCTGAAGAAGGAAAGCCTGTTTTTGGAACCTGTAACGGATTCCAGATTTTAGTAGAAGCCGGCCTGCTTCCAGGAGCTTTGCAGAGAAACAACCAGCTACACTTTATTTGTAAAACGGTTGAACTAAAAGTAGAAAATAGCGAAACAAACTTTACCTCTCTTTATGAACAAGGAGAAAAATTAACGATTCCAATTGCTCACGGTGAAGGCAGTTATTACTGTGATCCTGAAACGCTTCAAGACTTGAAAGATCACAACCAAATTATCTTCTCTTATGCATCAGAAAATCCTAATGGATCTATAGAAAATATTGCCGGAATCGTAAACAAAAAAGGAAATGTACTCGGTATGATGCCACACCCAGAACGTGCCATCGAAGAACTTTTAGGTTCAGAAGACGGTCTGCGCTTTTTCAAATCTATGATACAAAATTTCGCAAAGGAGACCGCTAACGTATGAAAACCATCCAGGAACCAACAGCTGAAATGATCAAAGAGCAAAGAATTTATGCGGAATGGGGTTTGACGGACGCAGAGTACCGTACGATTTCAGAAGAGATTCTTGGTCGCTTACCGAATTATACGGAAACGGGCTTGTTCTCAGTTATGTGGAGTGAGCATTGTTCCTATAAAAATTCAAAACCCGTTTTACGTAAATTCCCAACAAGCGGACCTCAAGTTCTTCAAGGGCCAGGTGAAGGTGCTGGGATTGTCGATATCGGAGACGGTCAAGCGGTCGTTTTCAAAGCGGAAAGTCATAACCATCCCTCTGCGGTAGAGCCTTATGAGGGTGCAGCGACCGGTGTGGGCGGTATTATCCGTGATATTTTCAGTATGGGCGCGCGTCCAATTGCAATGCTTGATTCTCTAAGATTTGGAGAACTGGATAATGAACGAACAAAATATCTGCTGGAAGAAGTGGTCGCAGGTATTGGTGGATACGGTAACTGTATCGGTATCCCGACTGTTGGTGGTGAAATTGGATTTGATCCCGTTTATAAAGGGAACCCTTTAGTGAATGCGATGTGTGTTGGACTGATCGATCACAAAGACATTCAAAAAGGACAGGCTAAAGGCGTTGGAAATACGATTATGTACGTTGGTGCTAAAACAGGGCGCGACGGCATTCACGGTGCGACATTTGCTTCAGTGGAGTTCAGTGATGAAGAAGAGTCAGAACGTTCAGCTGTTCAAGTAGGTGATCCCTTTATGGAAAAACTATTGATGGAAGCTTGTCTGGAACTGATTCAAGATCATCAAGATATTCTAGTCGGCATTCAAGATATGGGGGCAGCCGGACTGGTTTCTTCTAGTTCTGAAATGGCTTCTAAAGCGGGTAGTGGAATGGTCTTGAATTTAGATGATGTTCCTCAACGCGAAACGCATATGACACCGTATGAAATGATGTTATCAGAATCTCAAGAACGCATGCTGATCTGTGTAACAAAAGGGTCTGAAGAACGCGTGCAGGAATTATTTTCCAAGTATGAACTGGATGCTGTCAATATTGGACATGTAACAGATGATGGTCAATATCAATTATTCCATCATGGTGTCCAGGTGGCAGATTTACCAGTAGATGCCTTGGCAGAAGAAGCGCCTGTCTATCATAAACCGTACACAGAACCAGAAAGAATTCAACGCTTCAAAGAAATGAAAGATTTTTATCCGGACGTAACGGATGCTGGAGAAACACTGAAACAATTACTGCAACAACCAACGATTGCCTCTAAGAAATCGATTTTTGAAACCTATGACTCGATGGTGCGTACAAACACCGTTGTCGGACCAGGAAGTGACGCGGCCGTTCTACGCATACGTGGGACTCAAAAAGCTTTAGCAATGACGACAGACTGTAATGCACGCTATCTATACTTGAATCCAGAAGTGGGGGGGCAGATGGCTGTTGCTGAAGCCGCTAGAAATATCGTGGCTAGTGGTGGCGAACCGCTAGCGATCACAGACTGCTTGAATTATGGTAATCCAGATAAACCAGAAGTGTTCTGGGAACTTTGGACGTCTGCTGATGGGATTTCAACAGCTTGTGAAGCGCTTGGAACACCGGTTATTTCTGGAAACGTGTCGCTTTACAATGAAACCAATGGAGAAGCGATTTACCCTACACCGATGATTGGAATGGTTGGACTTGTAAAAGAGCTTGCGCATGTAACGACATCTGATTTCAAACAAATCGGCGATAAAATTATCTTGGTTGGAGAAACCAAACCAGATTTCAATGGAACAGAGTTGCAGAAACTCCAATTAGGTAGAATCGAAGGAACGTTGTTCGACTTCGATATTCAAAAAGAAAAACAGATTCAAGATAAGGTTCTCGAAGCGATTCGAAACGGCTGGATCCAAAGTGCCCATGACCTTTCAGAAGGTGGGCTTGCAGTAGCGCTCGTTGAATCAGCCTTCAAGAACGCATTAGGCACAGACATTACAGTAGATATGTCAAAAGAATGGTTATTCTCTGAATCTCCATCACGCTTTATCCTTTCTGTTAAACCAGAACATGAAGAAAACGTAGTAGAATTATTCCAAGGAAAAGCAACTCAGATCGGTGAAGTGACCGACTCAAAAATGACTGCCATTCAAACACAAGATCAAAAAATCGAACTAGACATCAATGAACTGAAAACAGTATGGGAGGAAGCGATTCCGTGGTTGCTGAAATCAAAAGCTTAAATGAAGAATGTGGCGTCTTTGGTGTATGGGGACATCCGGATGCAGCGAGTTTGAATTACTTTGGACTCCATAGCCTACAGCATCGTGGTCAAGAAGGCGCTGGTATTGTATCCAATAACCATGGACGCTTAAAAGGTCACCGTGATCTAGGTCTCCTTTCAGATGTTTTCAAAGACGAAAGAGAGCTTGCGAGACTCGTTGGCGAAGCGGCTATCGGGCATGTCAGATATAGTACTGCTGGAAGCAACAGTATTTTAAATATTCAACCGTTTTTATTCAAATTTCATGACGAAGAAATCGCGCTTGCCCATAACGGTAATTTGATCAATGCGATGACGCTTAGAAAAGAACTAGAAAAAGAAGGTGCGATCTTCCATTCCAATTCAGATACCGAAGTCTTGATGCACTTAATTCGCCGAAGCAAAAAAGAAACCTTGCTTGAAAGAATCAAAGAAAGTTTAAATGTCATCAAAGGCGCTTTTGCTTATCTGATGATGACACCCAATGAAATGATTGGAGCGCTTGACCCGAATGGCTTCAGACCATTATCAATCGGTCAGATGGAAAACGGGGCTTACGTGCTGGCCAGTGAAACATGTGCTTTGGACGTTGTAGGAGCGACCTTTGTTCGCGCTGTGGAACCGGGCGAAATGGTGATCATCAATGATGCAGGCTATACGATTGAAAAATACACAGAAGATACTTTACTACAAATCTGTTCGATGGAATATATTTATTTCGCTCGTCCAGATTCTGATATTGCAGGTGTCAATGTTCATACAGCACGTAAAAATATGGGTAGAAGATTGGCTCAAGAATCACCAATTGATGCTGATATGGTCATTGGTGTGCCCAACTCTTCTTTATCCGCTGCAAGTGGTTACGCGGAAGAGAGCGGCATTCCTTATGAAATGGGACTTGTCAAAAATCAGTATGTTGCAAGAACCTTTATCCAGCCAACACAAGAACTACGTGAACAAGGTGTTCGAATGAAATTGTCTGCTGTTAGAGGAGTTGTGGCTGGTAAAAAAGTCATTATGGTTGATGATTCGATTGTGCGAGGAACAACGAGTAAACGTATTGTTCAACTCCTGAAAGATGCAGGAGCTGCTGAAGTACATGTACGGATTTCTTCTCCACCACTGAAGTATCCTTGTTTCTATGGAATCGATATTCAAAATCAAAAAGAACTGATTGCGGCAGATCACACGGTTGAAGAAATCAGAGAAGTGATTGGCGCGGATAGTTTATCGTTTTTAAGTATTGACGGAACCGTGGAATCAATTGGGCTAAAATTCGATGCACCACATAATGGTCTATGTATGTCTTACTTTACAGGAGATTTCCCAACACCATTATATGATTACGAGATGGATTATCTGCATACACTAGAGAAAATCAATGAACGAGATCCAATGTTCAGCAAATAAAATGAACAGACAAAAAACAGGAGGTTTATTCAGATGGGAAATGCCTATGCGAATGCTGGCGTAGATGTAGAAGCAGGCTACGAAACAGTTGAAAGAATCAAGAAACATGCCAAACGAACAGAACGGCTAGGTGTGATGGGTGCTTTAGGAGGTTTCGGTGGCGCATTTGATTTATCTGCAATAGACGTAAAAGAACCTGTACTAGTTTCTGGAACCGATGGTGTCGGAACTAAATTGTTACTAGCGATCCAACAAGACAAGCATGACACAATCGGGATCGACTGCGTAGCGATGTGTGTGAATGATATTTTGGCTCAAGGCGCAGAACCTTTGTATTTTTTGGACTACATTGCGACAGGAAAGACAGTCCCGGAAAGAATGGAACAAATTGTTGCTGGGATTTCAGAAGGATGCGTGCAAGCAGGCGCAGCGTTAATCGGGGGAGAAACTGCTGAGATGCCGGATATGTACGAAGAAGAAGCGTATGACTTAGCAGGATTTTGCGTAGGGGTTGCAGAAAAAACAGAATTACTCACTACGGATAAAGTGAAAGCAGGAGACCAGTTGATTGGTCTACCCTCAAGCGGTATTCATTCCAACGGATATTCATTGGTAAGAAAAGTATTTTTTGAACAGAACGATTACAAATTAGATACCGAATTTGAATCATTGAATGGTAGAACGCTTGGACAAGAACTACTTGAACCAACAAAGATTTACGTTCAACCTGTTTTACCACTAATCAAAGAGCACCTAATCCACGGCATTTCTCATATAACAGGCGGGGGATTTGTAGAGAATCTACCGAGAATGCTAGCAGAAGGCTTAGGAGCTAAAATTAAAAAAGGTACTTGGAAAATACCGGCTATCTTTGATTTACTTGAAAAAGAAGGTCAGCTGAAGCCTGAAGAAATGTACGAGATTTTCAATATGGGTATTGGGATGGTCTTAGCAGTTTCAGAAGAGAACGTGTCTGCCGTTATGGAAAAGTTAATCCAAAGTGGGGAAGCTCCTGTTTTGATCGGTGAAGTCTTAGAACAGTTAAGTCACTTAGATGGAGCGATTGTCTTTGAATAATCAAAAGAACTTAAAAATAGCTATATTTGCTTCTGGAAATGGATCAAATTTTGAAGTCATTGCTGAAGCTGTTCAAAAAGGCTCTATCAAAGCAGAGCTGAGTCTATTGATTTGTGATCAACCAGAAGCTTACGTTTTAAAACGTGCTGAAATTAAAGCAGTACCTAGTATAATTATTCAACCAAGTGACTACAAAACAAAAAAAGCGTTTGAAACGGTTCTACTAAAACACCTTGAAAATCACGAAATCGACCTGATTGTATTGGCGGGTTATATGCGCATCATTGGCAAGACTTTATTGGAGAAGTATACGGAGCGCATTATCAACATTCATCCTTCTTTACTACCGGATTTTCCAGGTGAAAGTGGGATTGGAGATGCTTTTGCCGCAGGTGTCAAAGAGACCGGGGTAACCGTTCATCTAGTCGATCAAGGCGTTGATACGGGCCCTATTTTGTCTCAACAGAAAGTCATGGTAGAATCAGATGAAACGTTAGAATCGCTGGGAGAAAAAATACATAAATTAGAACATTCGATGTATCCAAATGTGATTCAAGCGTATATTGAAAAGTTGCAGAAGGAGCAGGTCAATTCATGAAGCGAGCACTGATTAGCGTGTCAGATAAAACAAATATCGTAGAATTTGCACAGTCATTGATTCAAAACGACGTGGAAATTATTTCTACTGGGGGAACAAAAAAAGTTTTAGAAGAAGCTGGGATCCCGACAATTTCAATCGAAGAGGTGACTGATTTTCCAGAAATGATGGATGGGCGTGTTAAAACCTTACATCCGTTAATTCATGGAGGCTTATTAGGACGAAGAGATTTAGAAAGTCATATGCAAGCAATGGAAACTCATGAAATCAAGCCAATCGATTATGTCTGTGTAAATCTTTATCCTTTCAAAGAAACGATCAAAAAAGCTGATGTCACTGCAGAAGAAGCGATTGAGCAAATCGATATCGGTGGACCAAGCATGCTGAGAAGCGCTGCTAAAAACTTTGCTTCCGTAACGGTTGTTGTAGATGCAAAGGACTACGCTAAAGTCATTGAAGAATTAAAAGCAAATGGCGAAACAAGTCTTGAAACAAGACAAGGGTTAGCAGCGAAAGTGTTCCGTCATACTGCGAGTTATGATGCACTGATTGCGGATTACTTAACAGATTTATCCAACGTGAAAGATCCAGAATCCGTTACCGTAACCTACAATAAAAAGCAAAGCTTACGTTATGGAGAAAATAGCCACCAGTCTGCGGTCTTCTATGAAGATCCAATGGCCGGTCCTTTTTCTATCGCCAAGGCAAAACAGTTACACGGAAAAGAACTTTCTTATAATAATATCAAAGATGCAGATGCTGCGATTCGTATGGCAAGAGAATTCACAGAACCTGTAGCCGTTGCCGTTAAGCATATGAATCCTTGCGGAATTGGTATTGGTGAAACCATTGAAGATGCTTTCGACCGTGCATATGAAGCAGATAGTATTTCAATATTTGGTGGAATTGTTGTGTTAAATAGAGAAGTTTCTCTGGAAGTGGCAGAAAAACTACACAAAATCTTTTTAGAGATTGTGATTGCACCAAGCTTTTCAGAAGAAGCGATGAGCCTATTAAGCACCAAGAAAAACATCCGTTTACTTGAACTGGATTTCTCGCAAGCAACCTCAGGTGGAAAAGAATTGGTTTCTGTTTTAGGTGGACTGTTAGTTCAAGATCAGGACTGGATTGAAGAAGCAAATAAGCCAGAATGGAAAGTGGTCACGAAAACCCAACCAACGGACGAACAAATGAAGGCTTTAGCGTTCAACTGGAAAGTCGTTAAGCATGTTAAAAGTAATGCTATTGTTGTTGGAAACAGTGAACGTACGCTAGGTATTGGCGCTGGTCAGATGAACCGAGTCGGAGCGGTCAAAATTGCCATTGAGCAAGCCGGTGACTTGGCAAAGGGGGCTGCACTAGCGAGTGATGCCTTCTTCCCAATGGACGATAGTGTAGCTTATGCAGCTGAACACGGAATCAAAGCAATCATTCAACCTGGTGGAAGCATCAAGGATCAGGAATCCATTGATAAAGCAGATGAGTACGGCATTGCAATGGTCGTAACATCAACTCGACACTTTAGACATTAAGCCATTCAAAACGAAAGAGAAGGGAGACCTCTCTTTCGTTTTTTACATAAAAATCATGAAATGAGGAATCCATTATGAATCTATTGGTTATTGGAAGCGGGGGTCGCGAGCATGCGATTGCAAAGAAATTAAATCAAAGTCCATTATCAGAAACAGTATACTGTATCCCTGGTAACGCTGGTATGAAATTAGATGGTATTCAAATAAAAGATCTTTCTTTAGACGATCATGATCAACTGATTGCCTTTGCAGTAGACCATCAAATCGACTGGACGATTATCGGACCGGAAGTTCCTTTGTTCAATGGACTAGCAGATGACTTCTACAAGAATGGTCTATCCGTGTTTGGACCATCCAAAGCCGCAACCTTAATTGAAGCATCAAAAGCATTTGCAAAAGAGCTAATGGTCAATCAAGGTATTCCGACTGCCGCCTATCAAGTGTTTGACGAATACGAAAAAGCAAAAGCCTATATTCAAGCGCAAGGCGCGCCTATTGTGATTAAGGCAGACGGATTGGCCTCAGGGAAAGGCGTTATTGTAGCTGAAACAATGGAAGAAGCGCAAAAAGCACTAAAAGAAATGATGCAAGACAATAAATTTGGGGAGTCAGCTTCTCAAGTCGTCATTGAAGAATGTCTGGCAGGCGAAGAGTTTTCATTAATGGCTTTCGTCAATGGAGAAAATATTTTTCCGATGCCCATTTCTCAAGACCATAAACGTTTGTTGGAATTAGATAAAGGGCCAAATACTGGCGGGATGGGTGCGTATTCTCCAGTGCCACATATTTCTGAAGAAACCGTAGCAGAAGCGGTAAAAAGAATTCTACAACCAGCTGCGCAAGGATTGGCTGATAGTCAAACACCTTTTACAGGGGTACTATATGCCGGTGTGATCGCTACAGAATCAGGACCTAAAACAATTGAGTTCAACGCGAGATTCGGAGATCCAGAAACACAAGTTGTTTTGAACCGAATGGAATCGGATCTAGTAGAAGTGATTACAGATATACTTGATGAAAAAGATCCAGATATAAAGTGGAAAACAACAGGAATAGATTTAGGCGTCGTTGTGGCAGCTAAAGGATACCCGGAAAAGTACGACTTGGATATTTTGATTGAACCGACGGAATCTGAAGATACAATCACTTATTATGCTGGCGTAAAAGAAAAAGACGGTCATCTTTATTCTAATGGCGGACGTATTTATCTTCTAGAAGCTTGCGGTGAATCCATAGCAGAAGCTCAGCAGAAAATTTACAATCAATTAAATAAAGTGAATTCCCAAAAAGTCATTTACCGAAAAGATATTGGAGACAAGGCAAAAAGAAGGTGAAAGATAACCGGCTCCTATGCTAGCAAGGGATAGAGAGGTCATTTGTTATAGTCATCAAACTGTAATAAAAAATTGCCCCAATTCATTTCCAATTAAGAAGTCAGTACACTATACTTCTTATAGAAGACTGCGAACGTGGGGGAGATTTTTTGAAAAGAAATTGGCTAGCAGTTTCGGTAACTGCGCTCTTATTATCGAACATAAATCTATTGTTCACGCACTCGGTATTTGCCGAAAGTTCATTGGATGAACTACAGAAAGAAAAAGAGTCCATAGAAGAGCGAGCAACTGAGGTAGAAGGTACGATAGACCAACAAGATACAAGATTAAATGAGCTAGATCAGCAAAGAGCAAGCTTGGAAAACGACATACAAGGTCTTCAAATCAGTATAGGTGAACTGTCTATAGGGCTTGAAGAACAAAGCGCCGTTTTAGAAGAGACAAATATTCAGATTGAGAATCTTCAGGATGAAGTGATTATACTCAATCATGCAATCGAAAAAAGAAATCAGAAATTAGATACGCAAGCACGCGCTACTCAAACGAAATGGCACGCAGGAAATATCATACATACGATTGTAGCTTCTGAAAATCTTGCAGAAGTGATTGGACGTTTGAGTATTGTGAATACACTGGTTTCTGCAAACCAAAGGATGATGGCTGATCAAATTAGAGATCAGCAAGCAGTGGTCAAAGCAGAAGCGCAAATGCAATTTGAAAAAGAAGAAGTCACTCAAATACTCTATGAGATGGAACAAACAAGAACTGAGCTTTCTTCACAACAAACACAGCTTGATCGTCAAATCAATCAAGTTGTGGAACTGTATCAGATGACTGCTGAAGAAAAAGAAACGTTTATACAAGAGCAGTATGCACTTGCACTTCAATCAGCGGATATTGATGGGGAAATCGATGCGGAAACAGAAAGAATACGTGTTGAGGAGAAATTAGCAGAAGAGAAAAGACTCGAAGAAGAACGCATTGCGGCACAACTACTCGCAGAAAAGCAGGCTGAAGAGCAACTAGCAGCAGAAGCGGAAGCACAAGAGAAAAGAACGCAAGAAGCATTAGCAAGGCAAGAAGCGCAAGAGAAAGCAGAACAAGAAAAAACATCAGAAAAATCTCAGGTACAAGCGCAAACAGTTGATTTAAAAAACGAAAAAGATACACAAGTTAAGCCAAGCACTTCTACGAATCCATCACTAGGAACAGAGGAAGATAGTCAACAAAACGTAGAGCCTGAACAAAAAACGGAAATAAAATCGAAACAAAAAGTAGAGGTAGAACCTAAACCAGAAGTGAAACCAGAACCCATTGTTGAAGAAGAAGTTATATCATCACCCGTCTCATCTTCTCAATTTATTAGACCGGCTAATGGATATGTATCTTCTGGGTATGGTGTCAGAATCCACCCAGTCACTGGGATCCGCACGAAGCATAACGGAATAGATATTGCCGGAAGTGGTCCGATTATAGCTGCTGCAAGCGGAACGGTTAGTATTTCGAGCTACAGCTCTAGTTATGGCTACTATATCAAGATCAACCACGGTAATGGTTATGAAACTCTATATGCTCATTTACAACCCAATTTACTAGTGTCTGCAGGACAAGCGGTTCAGCAAGGTCAACGCATTGGAACAATGGGAACGACCGGTGTTTCAACAGGCGTTCACTTACATTTTGAAGTTCGTGTAAACGGACAATTTACCAATCCAGCAACTTATATTGGATTATAGAACTTAAAAAAGCATCCACCAATTTGTGGATGCTTTTTTTGCTAGAATTTAAGGTAAATACCGTTTATCGCGTTTACCTAGTTTTCTAGACGAAAGAACTTGTAATAAACCACTGTTTACAGACAATCCAAGCGCAATGGCGCCAGAGACCAGAAAAGTTTCAGTCGCATACATAAAAGCAACGTCAGAATGTCCTTCTATAAATGCGCGCATCATATTGTAGGCAGATCCTCCAGGGACGAGAGGAATGATGCCGGGAATCGCAAAGACGATTACAGGCATACGGTAGTAACGAGCAAACCACTGACTACAGTTTGCTACAAGAAAAGCAGCAGCTCCAGCACCAACAAAAAGATCCAGATCGATTTGAAAAGATAGAAAGTAATAGACAATCCACCCCATTGCTCCAGCTAAACTAGAAGCAATAATGGTTCTTTTAGGAACGTTATATAAAATACCAAAACCAATTGTAGCAACAAAAGCAGCAAGAAAATAAGTGAGATACTGCGTAATCATAATACATTCTCCTTAACATCGATAGGGTTCATGAATAGTCTTCATCAAACTTATAGGAAGGTTAAAACCATAGCGATCCCAATTCCAATAGCACCTGCTGTTAGTAAAGCTTTTGCCACCACAGCGACCCCAGCCAGAAGATGTCCTGCCATCAGGTCACGGAAACTATTGGTGATGGCCATACCTGGAACAAGACACATTACACTACCGATAATAATAGTATTGATGTCATTGCCTATCCCAAAAGAGGTAAAGAAAACAGCACATAATCCTATAAAGAAAGCAGCGACCATTTCTGCAAAGAAACTGACATTTGTCCAACGGTTAACGATATCAAAAAGAACGTGTCCAAGTCCTCCGGCGATAAAGGAAGGTAGCATATCTTCGTACGTTCCTTCAAATAATAAAGGAAAACAGCCGCAAGCGCAGGCAATCGCTAAATTTCTCTGCCATTGGTTGAAATTTCTAGGCGCTTGTTTGATTTCGCGAAGCTTTTCTTTTACCTCATCAGGAGAAAGTAGATTTTGAGTAAGGTGCCTGGACAATTCATTTACTTTGGAAACTTTTTCAAGGTTCGTCTGTCTTTCAGTCATCCGGAGTAATTCGGTGTGGTCTTGTTTGTCTTTTCCTTGAACCGTTAAAATCAAAGCAGTTGGTACGACAAAAACATTAATGTAAACCAGATCATAGCTTTTTGCAATTCGATACAATGTGTCTTCTACTCGGTACGTCTCTGCCCCATTTTCGAGCATAACCTGTCCTGCTTCAACACAAACGTCCAGAATATCCGCTACTGGATAACTTTCCAAGCCATTCCCTTCTTTCCAATAAAATTCAATAAACTCAGTATAACGATATCAGTATCAAAAATCGATAGAGAACAAAAAAGAATCCTTAAAAGAAAAAACTAAACGAATATTTAAAAAGGTAAAAACCTTATTCACATTAGAATATTATCTAAAAGCACTACTTTTAATCAAAAACAAAGAATCCCTTTTGCAAAATCAAAAATATGCTACAATGGTTTGGATGTAGTTTGAGTAGGTAGAATGATGGAAGAATACAACGCAACGGAGAGGGTTGAACACAATGGTAGAAGGACAGGTAGGGGAATTTACGGAACAAAGTCCTTTAATTAAAGAAATATCTGCAGGAAAAGAAGTTTTTTGGGAGAATCCTGCATACTTGAAAGCTGAAGAAGCAAATAGACATACAAAATATTCAATGAAAGATATAGAAGACGTAGAAGCCAGACTTCAAAGATTTGCGTCATACATTCAAATCGCTTTTCCTGAAACACAAAAGACGGAAGGGATCATTGAATCTGAATTAATGGAAATACCATCCATGAGAAATTGGTTGAACGAAGTAAATGAAGAAACCATTCAAGGGAAATTGTGGTTAAAACGCGATGATCTACTTCCCATTTCTGGAACAATCAAAGCCAGAGGTGCGATTTATGAAGTGCTGAAACATGCAGAAACAATCGCACTAGAACAAGGTATGTTAAATAGCATCGAAGAAGATTACGCTATTTTCGCTAGTGATGAATTCAAGGCGTTTTTTGCTCAGCATCATATCGCGGTAGGGACAACAGGAAATCTTGGTATCAGCGTAGGGACGATGGGAAGTAAATTAGGATTCAACGTAACCGTCCATATGTCTGTTGAAGCGAAGCAATGGAAAAAAGAATATTTACGTTCAAAAGGTGTAAAAGTCATTGAACATGATACCAACTTTTCTAAAGCGGTAGAACAGGGAAGAGAAGAATCTAATGCCAACCCAAATAGTTATTTTGTAGACGATGAACACTCAGAAGAGCTGTTCCTCGGTTATACGGTTGGTGGATACCGTATGAAGAAGCAGCTAGATAAAAAGGGAATCAAGGTTGATGAGAACCACCCATTATTTGTTTACTTACCGTGCGGAATTGGAGGTTCTCCAAGTGGGATCACATTTGGAATGAAGCAAGCTTTTGGAGATCACGTACATTGTATTTTTGCAGAGCCTACCAAAATGCCGAGTATGCTCGTTGGATTAGATTCAAAGTTATATGACGAAATTTCAGTTGAAGAAATTGGACTAGGTGGACTGACTGTTGCGGACGGCTTAGCTGTTCCAAGAACTTCAGGCTTAGTTGCTAAATTGATGCATAACTACTTTAGTGCAGGTTATAGCTTGAAAGATGAAGTTTTCCGTCAGTTACTATTTAATTTACATGACAAAGAAACCATTTTCCTTGAGCCGGCAGCCGTTGCTGGACTAGCAGGTCCTCAAAGATTATTAGGATCAGAAGCAGGGAAACATTATATTCGGAGTCATCATTTAACCAATAAATTATCCCAAGCTACACACATCGCTTGGGCAACAGGTGGATCCATGGTACCTGAAGAGAATAAAAAAACTTTTTTAGAAGAAGGTCAAGCAATCAGTGAACAACTGGTTTAAATTGAACGATGAAAACAAGTGTTCAATTCCTTTGTTATACTAAAGAAAAGACCACGTGCTCATAATTATATGAGGACGCGGTCTTTTCTTTAGCTCGCTTCAAGCCTGAAGCAAGCCGTATTTTGTAATTCTTTCTCCTAAATATCGTTTTTTAGAATAGCGATTCAAAGTAGAATAATTAATATGGTAGGTTTTTTGTAAATTAGAAACAATCGTTTTGATTTCAGGCTTACTAATCATTAAAATGATAGGATCATTTAAAATGAGATCGACTAACAATTTTTCTAGCTTAGGCGTATAGTAAAAGCTATCAACATGATTGATGGGTGCATCAACGTACAGCTTATTTAAAATAATATTATGTGTTTCAGGAGATATGTAGTGCTCATAAATAGATTCTTCCGGTGCAAGAAACACGTTTTCGTGGATCTGCTTAATCTTGTCGAAAGCAGAATTCAAAGAACAAGCTTCAACATCAATCATAATGTTATGGCACGGATATGTATGATCCGAAAAATCCGTCAGCCAATCAGTCGAGTAAATCGAAAATTTTGACTCTGGTAGGGATGTCTGTATCGTTCTTACGATATCATCCATTTCAGGTGTTGATTCGTGTATAAATGCTTTCTTATCATTTAAAGCATAATATCCACGTTTGGGACTATAAATGATTTGTAACTTTTTGAGTTCATGGATACGCCAACGTAGCGTACTATAGCTCAAGGAAGCGTCAAATTTCCGGTAAAAGGAAAGCAGTCCGCTTGTATCTACAGGTTGATGATGTTTCAGATAATACTGGAGTTCATTAACTTTAAATGTTGAATTCACAAAATGCCTCCCCTAATTTAACATTTGTCATTATATTTTTTAGGTATGACTTTTATTACAGTTAGTATACCAGAATAAAATAAAATAGCAGAATGTAAACATCTGAAAAACAGAACTTTTTTTGATAACGTTCGTTATAATTATATTAATAATTTAGAAAAACGATTTAAATCGTTTTTCTAGATGCTTTTATAACAATATAACTAGAAATAACATGAAAAATTGAAGTGTAATTTAAAGAGAATTGTATGATTTCATATTAAACGTATTAAGGGTTTTTACTGAATATAATCATGCTAATTTCGTCCAGTTGAAGAGGCCGTAAAGAAATTACTGAATCTTTAGATAAGCGGTTACATGGAATGTTTGTAAATGGATAAAGATTTCTTTTTATAAATTTATATTAAAAAAATTAAATTCCATTTCTCATGATAGATGAGAAATGGAATTTAAGGATATTAAGCAAATTTTGTTTTAGATTCTTTTTTACGTTTAGTATATTTTCTAAGTTTTATTATATGGTAAAATATTCGTCCAATTGTGGTCATAATAAAGACCCAAAGTAAAATCATATAAACTCTTTGAAAACTAATTTCAAATGAACTCTGGTATTCAATACTGTACTGGATATAAAGCGTCCAACCCCAGAATAGTGCGATAAATAAGTTACTGACAATATGAAACAAGCGTTTACTTCGTTCTGTTTTAAACACTTCAACCCCTCCTCAACTGGGTAAATCGATTTAAACGTACGTTTTTATGGAACTCAAAGTATACAGGACTTACTGATTGTAGAGCAATACATTTTATTTGATTTAGAATAAGATAGCGTTTTCTTACTTATTATTTTATCACTTTGTTACAGGTTTGTAAAAGGGAGCATATGATTTTTTCTTACTTTAAACCTGTTTCAACAAATATGTACGTGTGAGTTGATGTGTAGGGGTCAAAAACGGTATTATAAGATATGAGAATTCATTAAATGATTTTTAAAAATCTGCAGTAGAATATAAGGAGACCTATAAAAAGTATGAAAACATTTAAACGTATGCCAAAACATATTGGAGTTATTCCAGATGGAAATCGTCGTTGGGCGGTTGGACAAGGACTGCAAAAAACAGATGGCTACCCTCATGGAATTGGACCAGGATTAGAATTATATGAAGCGTGCCTGGAATTAGGTGTAGAGGAAATGACTTTTTATGGTTTCACAATGGATAACGTAAAAAGACCCTCTCTACAAACAAAAGCTTTTCAGAAAGCGTGCGTGGATTCAGTAAATGAACTGAAAAAGCGTGATGCAGATTTACTGGTGCTGGGGAATACAGACTCTAAGGTTTTTCCAAAGGAACTACTCCCATATGCTATGAACCGTACACAATTTGGTGAAGGTAAAATGAAAGTAAATTTTTTAGTGAATTATGGATGGAACTGGGATTTGAATTATGCTTTAAATCATGAAGAGACAGGTGATTTGATCGACAATATTGCCTCTAAAGATGTTTCTCGTATGGATATGGTTTTAAGATGGGGCGGTCGCCGAAGACTGAGCGGATTTTTACCGATCCAATCTGTCTATTCTGATATTTTTGTGATCGATGAATACTGGCCAGATTATAAGAATCAGCATTTATATGATGCGCTTGATTGGTATCAGAAAACAGATGTTACATTAGGTGGATAAGAATAAGACCTTATCAATATACGGAGGTATACTGAGGTGAGTATTCATGGGTAATAAGTGCATTATTGTTATGGTAGGACCAAGCGGTAGTGGAAAAACAACCGTAGGAGAAGCTTTATCACGTAATGGAATTCCGAAACTGGTTACGACCACCACTAGAGAACCGCGCCTTGGAGAACAAGAAGGTATCGATTATCATTTCAGAAAAATCGAAGAGTTGGATCCGGCGGACTTTGTTGAGCAAACTGTTTATAATCAAAAGGTCTACGGACTGACAAAGCAAGAAGTTAGCGATGCATTAAGAGAACATGATGTTGTTCATGTTTCTCTTGATCGTCATGGAGCGAGAGCGATGAAAAGAAGCTTTCCACAAGAAACAGTTGTCGTGTTTATTTACATTTCAAAAGAAATGATGGCTGAACGTATGCGTAAACGTGGGGATAGTGAAGAGAAAATTTATGAGAGGCTTTGTCACAGTGAAGCAAATGATGAATTGGCACCTCCGGAAGACACAGATCTCGTTATTGAAAATATTTCTATACAGGAGACTGTTGACCAAATTCTTTCTCATTTGAACCAAACAAATTAGGAGAGGATAACCTTGTCTCAACGTGATATTGATCCTAAAACGCTTGTATGGTACCCTCTATTTTCTTTTGTTCTATTTTTAATTATGTACTTATTTTTTAATATACCTTTTTGGACTTTCTTTATCGTTTTGTTTGCTGTGATTTTTTATTACGCTTTATTTATTTATATAGAAATCAAAAGAAAAGACTAACTATAATGGAAACGAAAAAGCACCCGTGAGCGCTAGCTCACAGGTGCTTCGTTTATGTTCTTAAGGTTGAAAATTTGATGAAGTAGCAAAACTATCTGGAACATCGATTCCACTAGCGTTATAGTTCTCACCATTCATAATAGAATTTTTAACGATCACGTAATCTACTTTACGTAGAGAGTCAAGATCATCTCCACCTGCGTATGAAATAGAAGATTGTAGATCTTGTTTCATTTCAAGTAGTGTATCTGCAATATCGCCTTTATAAGGTGTCAGCATTTTTTTACCTTCAACATTTTTGCGTTCGCCTTTTTGGTGCGATGAAGCACTACCGAAATACTCTTTATAAGGTCGGCCATTGACTTCTACCATTTTGCCTGGTGATTGATCATGTCCAGCAAACATCGAACCAATCATAACCATTGTTGCACCAAAGCGCATAGATTTAGCGATATCTCCGTGAGTGCGGACGCCTCCATCTGCAATGATTGGCTTACGTGCAGCTTTTGAACAGTGAGAGACAGCAGCTAATTGCCATCCACCTGTACCAAAACCCGTTTTCAGTTTTGTTGTACAAACCTTACCAGGTCCGATACCAACTTTAGTTGCGTCAGCTCCGGCATTTTCAAGTTCACGAACGGCTTCTGGAGTACCTACATTACCGGCAATCAGGAAAGTTTCGGGTAAATATTTTTTAACATGTGTAATCATGTCGATAACCATTTGAGAGTGGCCATGGGCAACATCGATCGTTGCATATTCAGGAACTAGATTTTGTTCAGCTAATTCTTTAACAAAATCATATTCTTCATCTTTGACACCTAAACTAATTGAAGCGTAAAGATCTTGTTCATGCATGTTTTGAATAAAACCAGCACGAGCAGCTTCGTCAAAGCGGTGCATCACATAAAAATAACCGTTTTTTGCAAGCCAGATTGACAATTCTTCATCAACAACTGTCTGCATGTTCGCTGGAACAACCGGAAGCATAAAGCGGCGTCCACCTAATTCTACTGAAGTGTCACAAGCAGAACGACTGGATACAATAGCTTTGGCAGGGATCAATTGAATATCTTCGTAATCAAATACTTTCATACAACAATAAACTCCTCTATAGTAGGTATACTTTCTAACCTATCGCCTCATTAAATCAGACGAAGATTAGAGGGGAGTATTTCAGATTCCCTTGACTACTTTACCTAATGAAACACCATAAGTCAAAGGGGATTTACAGAAAAAAGAAATCAGTAAAGTAACTGCAAAAAATTAGACACGATTAAACCAAAAACTTGTGCTATGATTACAAATACAATTAAAGGGTTCATCATTATGAATCCATGGAGGGAAACGGTCATGCCAGATCCATTGAAAAAAGTTAAGCGACACTTATGGAAGCCAAAAACGATGTTTTACTTGGGAATGATTATGATTATTCCATTCTTGCTTCTAGCGATGGCGGGATATTTCGAATGGGGCATTCTCGGGATGTTTGATGATTACGTAGGGAGTGAGATCATTGATGAACGTGATCCATTATTAACCAGTATTTTTCGAACCATTACTTACATTGGTAATGGAGGGCCGACGACGATCATCGCACTAATCGTCAGCTCGTTTATTTTATTTAAGCTGAGAAACAAGTGGTTGTCTTTATGGTATCTACTAACAGTTGCCCTGGGTGCAGGCGTACTCAACCAAGTACTGAAATTTGTCATTAGAAGAGATAGACCTAGCGCGGTGGAGCATTTGATCACACAAGGTGGGTATTCATTTCCGAGTGGTCACGCAATGGGTTCAATTATTTTATATGGCGCAATGATTTTCTTGATCCTGCGACTGTCTAAACGACTTTGGTTTCGTATTACTGCAACCATTGCCTTAAGTACATTGATTCTAGTCATTGGCGTCAGCCGAATTTATTTAGGTGTTCATTTTCCGTCAGATATTGTAGGCGGGTACTCTGTTGGGATGATGTGGCTGACGTTTAGTATTGGACTTTATGGATTGTCTCTTACAAAGAGACCAGACATTGAAAAGATCGAATGACACCATCACAATCGTTAAGCAGGAACTCAAAAAGTATGATACTAAAAAGATGATCCCAAATATCTGGGATCATCTTTTTTTCTATCAAATAATTCCAATAATCACTGCGATAGCACCTAGTCCGATGGCTGTCCAGTTGACGCCTTTTTGATCACTCATTAGTCCTGCTAGACCTAAAAGCATCGCGATGATGCCTAAAGGGATATTCCAGATAAAGAAGCCGATAAAAGACAATGCGGTTGCTGTCCAACCGATGGTATTTCCAATAGAAGCTGACATAAAAGCACCTCTTTGTTAGTCTCATTTTGTTAAATGATTTGTTTTTTTAATGTATTGCTCGATTGGGTAATCGGATAAAGGTAAGTGTGTTTCCTGATTCATCGCCAAAAGGGCAAGTTCTTTACCAACTAAGGGACCAGCGGTGAGTCCAGTTGAACCCAATCCACTTGCTGCATAAACATTCGGTAGGGAAGGAACAGGGCCATAATAAGGAGAAAAATCAGATGTATAAGCGCGTGTTCCTGAGCGGTAATCCACAATAGTTGCTTGGTCGAAATAAGTTGAAAATATTGCCACAGAATCTTTAACCATCGAAGTCAACAGAGACGAATCGATTTTTAAGTCGAACCCTTTATCATTTTCGTGTGTAGCGCCAATCACAATCCGACCATCTTCAAAGGGAATAATATCGAATTCGCCTTCGGGCATAATGACAGGCCATGTGGCTGTTGGTGTATCTTGAAGTTGGAGAATAGCGAGTTGTCCTTTTTGTGGACGCAAATCTAGCTCATAGCCCAGTGGTTCCAGTAGCATTGGCAGCCAAGCCGCTACAGCAAGCACAATACTATCAAAAGAATAAGCAGACTGTCCAGTAGAAATCGTTACTCCGTTAGACTCAGGTTTCAAGGTTTCTACGCGTTCTTGAATAAAGGTCGCGCCATTTTGGGTGGCTTTCTCAATTAATAAGGTCACCAATTCTTTGCCATCTACTTTAGCACCGCCTGATGCCCATAACGCTGACAGTTCTCCGGTATAGATCGGAACTTTCTGCTTGATTTCTTCAGGGGATAAAATCTGAAGATCACCAATTTCTGGGGCTTCCTCACGTCTTTTATATCCAATCTCAAGCAGTTCTTCCAAATGGCGATACTTAGATTTGAATAATAAAGTCCCCACTTTGCTATAAACAGTGTTAGGAATAGGGTCACCGTCCATGACGTCACTTAAAAATTTTGGATAAAAGGCAGCACCTGCTTTGACCATACGGTACCACTTCTGGTTTCGCCTTCTAGATAACCAAGGACTGATGATTCCAGCTGCGGCAGAAGTCCCTTGACCAATTCCTTCGTCGAAAATTGTCAGTTCAATATCTTTTTCTTTGCTTAAATAATAGGCTGCTGAAGCGCCGACGACTCCGGCACCTACAATAGCGATTTTTTTTGTCATGTTCTTAACGAACTCCTTTTCTTTCTTTACCTAGTCAGTTTACCATGTTTAAAGATCAAAGGAACAGGGAAACCTCGAAACAAATAGGTTTGCAGGTACTTTGTAGACTACAGGAGCAACTGCTCAGCGAGGAAGAAGATTTTTGTTGACAACTTCTGAGGAACACTGTAAGATAAAAATCACATTAAAGATGACAAAGGAGAGACACTCATGAACTTCGATTCTAAGCAGACAGTACAATTAAATATGAACTGGCAAAGCTGGCGTAGATCGTTGTAGATATGAGTAGTCTCATAGATACAACGTTTAGAACGTATTCTAAATTTTGTATCTATGCGGCTTATTTCTCGAGAAATTCTAGATAAGTAACCACATGGATATCACGATATCTATGTGGTTTTGTTTTTTTTAAAAGGCGATTTCCACTACTGAACCAAAGTGTGGAGATTGCCTTTTTTTGTGGCTTATCTATGAAAGCACTGTCTAATTAAAAGTATACATAAGTATTTAAGGAGCTGATGCAGATGATATCTGACTGGGAGTGGAAAAGAAAAGATAAAGCTTGTTAAAAATTGATAAATGAGAGAGGAATAGTAAAAATGAAAAGAAGAGGCATGCTTGCTACATTCGCACTAATATTTGCCGTATTGATTGTAGGATTCTTTTTTCCGTCAGGACAATCTGCTAACCAGAATACGACAAATGAAGTAGCAGAAACAACTGAAGAAAGACAGATCACAGTCGGCTTACTACAAACAACGAGTCACCCGTCGCTTGACGAAATTCGAGAAGGAACGATTCAAGGTCTTGCAGATAATGGATATGTTGAAGGAGAAAACTTGACCATCAACTTCCAGAATGCACAAGGCGATCAGAACCTGATGAATACGATGGCCAGTTCTATTGTTAGTGATGGGGCAGATATCGTGATTGGAATCGGGACACCCGCTAGTCAGGCTCTGACAAATGCGACCAGTGATATTCCCATCATAATGGCTGCTGTTTCAGACCCAGTCGGTTCAGGCTTAGTCGAGTCAGAAGAAGTTCCGGGTGGGAATGTGACCGGCGTGAAAAACCAAGCACCCGTTGAGGATCAAATAAGATTGATGACAGACATTTTACCAGAGGTTCAAACGGTTGGAATGCTTTATAGCTCTGGAGAAGACAATGCAAGAGCCGAAGCGAATCGTGCTCAAGTGGCGATTGAAAATGCGGGTCTGGACTTAAAAGTTTACACAGTTTCTAATACGAACGAGATTCAGCAGATGGTGGCGAACATGTCCAGAGAAGTGGATGTGATTTACCTGCCAACAGATAATACAATCGCGAGTGCCTTCAATACGGTTGTCAGCGAAGCAGATCGCTATAATATGCCACTCATTCCGACAGTAGATTTGATGATTGCTCAAGGTGGATTGGCTACGATTGGAATTAGTCAAGTACAGCTAGGTGTCGATTCAGGCAGAATGGCTGCGGAAGTGTTAGATGGAAGAGATCCAGCAGACTTTCCAGTGTATATTGCTTTAGGTGGAGAACAACTGATCAATGTTGAAAAAGCGGAAGCAATCGGTGTTACGATTCCTGAAGAGATTTTAGAAAATAGTGTCATCATCGAACCAGAAAACGGAGGACAATAATATGATTATTTCAGCAATTTCATCAGGATTTTTATGGGCAGTACTAGGAATTGGTTTGTATCTGACATATCGAATTCTGAAGTTTCCTGATCTGACAACAGAAGGTTCTTTTCCTCTGGGAGCGGCAGTGGCCGTTACGGCAATTGTTTCTGGTATTTCTCCAATTTTGGCCATTATCTTAGCGATTCTAGCGGGAATGGGCGCAGGGCTGGCAACGGGATTGCTTTATACAAAAGGGAAAGTACCGGTTATTTTAGCAGGAATTTTGGTTATGTCCGGGCTGCACTCTGTGAACCTGTTTATTATGAAAAGGCCGAATTTGAATCTACTGAACCAGCGTCGTCTGTTTGATTTTTTTGAAGGACTTCCAAATTACTACGATGTGGTTTTTGTAGGGATGATTGTTTTGGTTATCTTGATCAGTCTGATTCTGACATTTTTCTATACGAATCTAGGACAAGCTTTTATTGCGACCGGAGATAATGAAGATATGGCGCGTTCGTTAGGCATTCGTACAGATAATATGAAAATACTCGGTTTGATGATTTCTAACGGTATCATTGCTTTAGCAGGTGCGCTAGTCGCACAAAACAATGGTTATGCAGATGTAAATGGTGGCGCGGGTGTCATCGTCATTGGGCTGGCTTCTTTGATCATTGGAGAAGTCATGTTCAAAGACATGAAACTTGGAGAACGTTTATGCACAATCGTAATCGGTAGTGTCTTGTATCAGTTACTGTTACTAGGCGTGATTCAATTAGGCTTTGATACAACGTATATCCGAATCTTCAGTTCAGTGATTCTAGCAATTTGTTTAATGATTCCACAAATCAGACGTTCTCTTGGACTTGGGACGATCATTGGAAAAGGAGAAAGAGCATGAGTCATTTAATGAAACTTACAGGCTTAACAAAAGTGATTACCAATCAAGGCGATATAGATAATCGCATTTTGGACGGCGTAGACTTCACATTGAACGAAGGAGAATTTGTTACGGTTCTTGGTGGAAATGGTGCTGGAAAATCTACTTTGTTTAATGGTATTACAGGTTCCACAGAAATAACTGGAGGCACGATTGAACTCAACGGAAAGAAACTGACGAAATGGAAAGAAGAAAAAAGAGCGACTTTAATTTCCCGAGTATTTCAAGATCCAAAAATGGGAACTGCACCGCGAATGACGGTAGCGGAAAATCTTTTGCTGGCGAAGTTAAGAGGAGAAAAAAAGACTTTGAAATCAAGAAGTCTTAGAAAAAACAAGCCTGGCTTTATCGAACTTTGTGCAACTATTGGAAATGGACTTGAAAAGCAAATCGATGCACCAGCAGGAAATCTATCCGGAGGACAGCGTCAATCGTTGAGTTTACTGATGGCAACGATGACCAGACCGGATTTATTACTATTAGATGAGCATACCGCAGCACTAGATCCAAAAACGTCCAGAAAGCTGATGGAACTGACCGATCAAATCATCAAAGAAAAACAATTGACGTGTATGATGATCACCCACCAGATGGAAGATGCACTTAAATATGGAAATCGTTTAATTGTTATGAAAGACGGAAAAATCACACTAGACTTAAACCAGAAAGAAAAAGAAAAAATGACTTTAAAAGACTTACTAAAATTATTTGAAGAAGAAAACCTGACAGCAGTACTTTAAATATAAAAAGGAGAGTGGAGTAAATGGCGACAAATCAAGCAGGATATTTTGGAAACTACGGTGGAAGTTTTGTACCGCCAGCACTTAATGAAGTACTCAGCCGCCTAGCAGACGAATTTGAACACTACAAAGACGATGCGGACTTTAATAGAGAATTCAAAGACATTTTAAAAGAATACGTTGGAAGAGAAAATCCACTCACTTTTGCTTCAAGATTAACAGAAGCCTTTAACGGTCCAAAAATCTACTTGAAACGAGAAGACTTGAACCACACGGGCGCGCATAAAATCAACAATGTTATTGGCCAGATCTTACTCGCAAAACGTATGGGTGCCCACCGAATCATCGCCGAAACCGGCGCCGGCCAACATGGCGTTGCGACAGCTACAGCTTGCGCAATGTTTGGCATGGACTGCACCATCTACATGGGCAAACTCGATACCGAAAGACAAGCGTTAAATGTCTTTCGAATGGAACTGCTGGGTGCAAAAGTCGTACCGGTCGAAAAGGGGCAAGGTAGACTAAAAGACGCAGTAGATGTCGCTTTAGCGGATCTTGTAGAAAATTATGAGAACACATTTTACCTATTGGGCTCGGCTGTTGGACCACATCCTTTCCCATCGATCGTCAGACATTTTCAATCTATCATCAGCGAGGAGTCAAAGCGTCAAATCATCCAACAAGAAGGTAAGCTTCCAGCAGCAGTTATCGCAGTCGTCGGCGGCGGGAGTAACGCGATTGGTTCTTTTGCTCATTACATTGATGAAGAAGAAGTACGTTTGATCGGAGCGGAACCAGAAGAAGCAGCTACGATGGCACACGGGATGCCAGCAGAAATTCACGGATTTAAAACGCTGGTGTTACAAGACGAGAATGGTGAGCCAGCACCAACGTACTCCATTGCGGCTGGTTTAGATTATCCAGGAATTGGGCCAGAACATAGCTATTTAAAAGAAAGTGAACGTGCAGAATACTACACTGTGTCCAAGGGAGAAGTACTAGAAGCTTTCCAATTGCTATCTTCAAAAGAAGGTATCATACCGGCTTTGGAGAGTGCGCATGCAGTGGCGCTCGCGAAGAAACTGGCACCAGAATTTGATAAAGAAGATTCGATTATTCTGACGATTTCAGGTCGCGGGGATAAGGATGTAGAACAAGTTCAGGAGTTATTGAAAGCAATGCAGGTTTTTAAATGATAAAATTTTCATCTTTTTTTCATCACAATGTAGTAATTGGAAAATCCTTAGGTTAGAATAGAATATATTTAATAGCTAAGGGGAGAATGACATGACGAAAACGATGATTAAGAATGGATTATTGATAGATGGTAATGGGGGCGAGCCAATGGAACAAGGCACGGTCGTCATTGACGGGAACCGTATTGTGTTTGTGGGAGACGCTGCGGATTTTGATGGGACTGTTGACGAAACAATCGATGTCGATGGTGCAACGATCGCTCCAGGATTTATCGATACCCACGTCCATTTGATGATGGAATATTCTTCCGTGCAAAATAGATTGGAAACACCTTTTTCTTACATGTTTTATCAAGCGATCGACTATATGCGCAATACACTCAATGCAGGGATTACGTCTGTGCGCGACGCCTTAGGAACAGACCTCGGTGTCAAGAAAGCAGTCGAAGACGGTATCGTGGAGGGTCCGCGAATGCAGCTTAGTATCAATGCGCTGACCATCACCGGCGGGCATGGCGATGGATACACAACTTCCGGGCAAACCGTTGAATTGCTCCAGGCTAACTACCCTGGAATGCCAGACGGAAAAGCAGACGGCGTAGAAGAAGTACGCAAGAAGACACGAGAAATGTTGCGCGCCGGAGCAGAAGTGATCAAAGTCCATGCAACCGGTGGTGTGCTCAGTGCAACCGATCACCCAGAGTTCACTCAGTTTTCATTTGAAGAGCTACAAGTCATCGTTGAAGAAGCCGCTTTTAGAAAAGGTGTCAAAGTCATGGCACACGCTCAAGGAGCTGAAGGCATTAAGCAAGCCGTCAAAGCTGGGATTCATTCAATTGAGCACGGAATTTTCCTAGATGACGAGGCGATTGAACTGATGAAAGAGCATGGGACTTACCTGGTCCCAACGCTACTCGCGCCTGTTGCCGTTTTGGAATTAGCTGAGGAGGCAGGGATGCCGGATTCTGCGGTTCAAAAAGCTCGAGATGCCATCGAAGCACACAAAAAGAGCTTTACCGCAGCTTACAAAGCAGGCGTTAAAATCGCAATGGGGACGGATGCAGGCGTCATGCCTCACGGAACCAATCTACGCGAGCTCGCTTTGATGACCGAAGGCGGCATGACACCGATGGAAGCGATTGTTGCGACCACTAAGACAGCTGCAGAATGCCTAGGCTGGGAAAACGAACTCGGTACACTTGAAAAAGGTAAATTAGCAGACCTTGTCGTTATCAAAGGAAATCCCCTAGATGATATCACTAGCCTATCTAACGCAGAAACAATCCAACTCGTCATCAAAGACGGCAAAATCGTCAAAAACCAAATAGCCTAAAAAGGAAAACAGCCGGCAGCGGCTGTTTTTTTCATTTTCAAGGACCCAACCTATATTTTTGGCACGAATCATTAAGACATTCCCTCTCGCAAGGTCGGAAATCAACGAGAGGGAATGAAACGCCCAAATAGTCCCTCTCACAAGGTCAGAAGTCAACGAGAGGGACTGAAACGTCAAGATAGTCCCTCTCGCAAGGTGGGAAGTCAACGAGAGGGAATGAAACGCCTAGATAGTCCCTCTCACAAGGTCAGAAGTCAGCGAGAGGGAATGAAACGTCAAGATAGTCCCTCTCGCAAGGTGGGAAGTCAACGAGAGGGAATGAAACGCCTAGATAGTTCCTCTCACAAGGTCAGAAGTCAGCGAGAGGGAATGAAACGTCAAGATAGTCCCTCTCGCAAGGTAGGAAGTCAACGAGAGGGAATGAAAAGCCCAGATAGTCCCTCTCGCAAGGTGGGAAGTCAACGAGAGGGACTATGTTCATAATTGTAACTTCTTATTAAAATGAAACTCATTATATGAAGAAAAATAGGCTGTAGCTTATCCTCAAAATCAATAACTTTTAGAATTTTCATTAGATTCCAAAGCATTCATCAGTATCAATAATGAGGTGATAACAATTATAGTAAAGAATCAGAGAAAAGAGCCAGATTTGCTAAAAAAGCTCATCTATTTGAATGCACGAACTACGTTAAGGGAATCTGACCGAAGACTACTATGGAACCTTGAAAAAGGATATACAGGGGAGGAACAATTTGATACCCTACTCGCTAAACATCTAACCAGTGACGCTTTGATACTAAATGATTTACTATTAAAAAATAGTGGAAGTACTTTTCAAATAGATACCTTAGTGATTTCTGGAGGAACAATCCATCTTTACGAAATCAAAAATTATTCGGGTGATTACATTTTGACCAACGAAGGATTATCGACAGTATCCGGAAAAATTATCAGAAACCCTACTATCCAGCTAGCCAGAACCAAACAAAACCTCACTAACCTAATCAGAGAAACACATTTCAAACATAAAATTCAAGCACACGTCGTCTTTGTTCATCCCACATTTACCCTTTATAATGCCAGTACCACCGATTCTTTTATCTTCCCCACACAAATTGAAACCCACCTCATCAAAATAAACGATCAGCTTAAAATGTCATCCCAAAAAGACAGACAACTGGCAGAAATACTAGTGGATGGACAGGAGACTCAGAATCAGCATGAACAAACTACGCCCGAATACCCTTATGAACAGTTAGAAAAAGGGGTTGTCTGTCCGCACTGCAATACGCTTTCCTTGTCGAGCGGTCTTAGAATGAAAAGTTGTCTGACCTGTGGGCATAAAGTACCATTAGAATCAGCTATATTAGAAAGTGTTAGACAATATCAAGTTTTGTTTCCAGAAGGTAAGGTGACTACAAATCAAATCGATGACTGGTGCGGTAAACAAACATCAACAAAAAGCATACGAAAAGTGCTAGAAACACATTTCACCATGGTAGGAACGAATAAACTAAAAGAATATATTTAAGGAGAAATTTTCTATAATCAAATGTACGATGAACCTTTCGTGACGATCGTTCTCATTATACTATTTCACAGATTACGTGATTTCCTAACTTTGAATGTAGCCATCAACAAGAATGAAATCGGCCTTAAGCATTACTGTCAAAGAAACTGATCAGTAAAGTCAAAAAAAACAAAAAAAACCACCTGCAGATGCAAGTGGCTAAAAAGGAGACGGACGATTACTTGGAGGAGTAATCGCCCTGAAAAATAAGTTGGTTGTTGTGGGTATGAACATAGTATAGAAAACAAATTTGAAGAAGGTATGATGAACAGATGAAAAAATCGTAAAAAATAGAAAGGAATGAAACAAATAGTCAACGCTTAAGCATATGGTATTTTCGGTACCAAACTGATATAATGAAATCGTTAAATTAAAAGAACTAGGGGAGCATAGAGCTTTCAGTAAAGATCGAGGATTTACAAAACCCTCCAACCAAACTGATCGCGAAAGCTGAGAAAGGTAAGACCTGACCCTTAACCTGAACTAGGTAATGCTAGCGGAGGGAAGTGATCATGATGAATGGCAGATCAAGTTATCTGTATTCTTATTTAGTGTGAACCGACTCTCTTCTATCAATTTTGGAAGAGTTTTTTTGTGTCTTAAAATGTCTAGAGAGTGGGATGAGCAAAATGATAAAACAGAACGATTTTCAAACAGTAGCGCAACAAATAATAGAAAAAACCACCTTTTTATCGGTCATAGCAATCGAAAAAGTCTTCGGTGCACAAGGAGCGGTGAGAAAATGACGACTAAACAAGTATTGACGATTGCAGGCAGTGATAGTGGTGGTGGAGCAGGAATTCAAGCAGACTTGAAAACCTTTCAAGAAAGAAACGTATTTGGGGTATCCGTATTAACGGCGGTCACGGCTCAGAACACACTTGGGGTTCATGGAGTACATCCTGTGCCGCTTGAAATGGTTGAAGCACAATTAGATGCAATTTTCAGTGATTTCAACTTGTCAGCGATTAAAACAGGCATGCTTGTTAATGGGGATTATATGGAGCTCATTGCAAACAAACTTTTAGACCATAAAATAGCCCCACTGATCATTGATCCGGTCATGGTCGCAAAGGGAGGACATCCCTTAATGGCATCTACTGCGATCGAAGTGATGAAAAATAGACTGGTTCCTTTAGCAGATGTCATCACACCCAATATCCCAGAAGCTGAAGCGTTGACAGGGATTGAGATAATAAACAAGGAAGATATGCTTAAAGCTGCCTATCAGTTAAAAGAAGCGGGGAGTAAAGTTGTCATCATAAAAGGTGGTCATACGCTGGATGATCCGAAAGCCTCTGATTTGATACTGCTTGAATCTGGAGAGGAAGTATGGCTATCCACCCCCCGAATTGACACGAAAAATACTCACGGTACGGGATGTACGTATTCAGCATGTATTGCGGCTGAAATTGCAAAAGGCCACTCAGTGCTAGAAGCCATCAAGACAGCTAAAGCTTACATCCAAGCCGCAATATCTAATCCACTGGAGCAGGTGGGGCACGGTCATGGACCGACAAATCACTGGGCTTACCGAACAGAAAATTAAGAAAGTAGACAAAAAAATCCCATTAGGAAAAAGCGAAAGTTCGCTGAATCCTAATGGGATTTTTTTAAGGAAGGAAAGCATTCCAACCTCAATTTAAAATTGAGACATATCTAGTCTCTTATATTTCTATATTCAGCAATGTATACAATTCAATCAGGGGAGAAAGAAAGTTCAGCTTCATATAGAATAAGTTTCTTTTCAAAAGAACAAGATAAAGTGGGGGGCCACTTTAAAACATTCAATATTAGGGGGAGAAAAGAAAAGTGTTTTATAATTTGACACTATAGATAGTTTAACAATATTTTTTGTACGTATCCTTAAAATCAGTTAAGGTTTTAGCTGAGAAAAATAATAATTTCCTCAGCTAGCCGTAATTATTGTAACGCGTTCACCATAGCTTTGTTAAAAGCAGGTAAATCTTCAGGCGTACGGCTTGAAATTAAACCAGAATCGTCAATAACGACTTCTTCGTCACGGAAGTTTGCGCCGGCATTTTTAAGATCAATTGCTACTTGAGAGACTGAAGTAATATCTTTTCCTTTTACAACTTCAGCATTGATTAGTAGTTGTGGACCATGACAAATTGAGAAAATTGGTTTATTATTTTCAGAAAATGCACGTGTGAAATTCAAGAAACGCTCATCCTTACGAAGTTGGTCGGGTGAAAATCCACCAGGTATGAGTAAAGCGTCGAAATCTTCTGGGGAAACATCGTCAATACTTTTGTCGATTGTAACAGAAGCTTTTCCTTTTTTACCTTCAACGGTTTCGCCTGCTTCAAAGCCAATCGTTACGATTTCGTGACCTGCTTTTTCGAGTTCTTCTTTTGGTGAAGTGAATTCTACATCTTCAAATAATTTTGTCATAACGGTTGCTACTTTTTTACCCATGTCTAAATTCCTCCTATTAGTTTATCTACATTTAGTGTATCGCGCATGTAGAACGGGTGCAAATCTAATGCTTATACTAAATGCTGTTTCTCATGGTATTCTCTAGCCGATAAGATATGTTATGATAAATGAAGATACAAAGTATGACCAGTCTGAAACCAATAGGATGGAGTGAACAGAATGAATATTGCATTAATTGCTCACGATAAGAAGAAAGAAGACATCATTAAACTGGCCACGGCCTACAAGGCAATATTAGAAAAACATACTTTATTTGCAACGGGAACCACCGGCACACGAATAATAGAAGAAACAGGCTTAGATGTTCATCGATTCAAATCAGGACCACTAGGTGGAGATCAACAAATTGGTGCATACATATCAGACAATAAAATGGATCTTGTCATCTTCATAAGAGATCCACTAACCGCACAAGCGCACGAACCGGATATTTCGGCATTACTGAGGTTAAGTGATGTTTACGAAATTCCATTAGCAACTAATGTAGGTTCAGCAGAAATTTTATTAAGAGGGTTGGATGCTGACTTTTATCAGTGGAGAGATTTTTTCAGAGGCAAAGGTAGAGAAGATTTACCCATCTGAAATGAGTGACTAGATACAGGTGAAAGAAAGGGTATAAAATGGGGTTACTAATTATAATAGGTCTTGCATTAATCGTGTACGGAGGGATTTCTCTGAAATATCCAAAGCAACTTAAGAGAAATCAGCAGACAACCAATAAGAAACAAGAAAAATACTGGTTATGGTATAACAGTATCTATGTCATCGGAAGTGTTGTATCTTTGATTGTAGGAGTATTACTTGTACTTGCGGGAATCGTTTTTTACAGATAATGGATTCAATTAATTAATAGAGAGAACATAAAAAAAGCGAGTTATTATAATCAACTATAATAACTCGACTTTTTAATTTATAATAATCGTTAATGACGCCAACTTCAGGAGGGAAAGGATGCTATCGATCTTTTAATCTGCTGCCGCCTCTTGGTGTGAATGAGAAGTATTTGAAACACCATAGTGCGCTTAAGCCAATGACGATATAGACAATACGCGTTCCCCACTCCTCTGGGCTACCGAAGACAAGTTCTACAGTATTGAAACCAATTAATCCGATCAGTAGTAAATGAATGCCTCCGAGTATCAGGATGCCTAATGCAATTCTATCTAATATTTTCAAGGTATAGCCTCCTTTTATACGAACTAACTATATTTTACGAAATATACTGAATAATGTCGATAAATAAATTGAAGTTACTTGGCGATTATACCGCGTAAATACAAAAAAAGTAAATAGAGAAACCACTTGAAATTGTGATTAAAGTTCGTTTATTGTTATGTTATAATCGGATTACATAGAAAGTAAGCAGTTAAATAATATTAAAGCGAATAAAATGAAAGTTTGATGTTTTTTTCGTTCGTAAAAACGGAGGGTAACTTTTGAAGACAGACATTGAAATTGCACAAGCCTCAAAAATGGAACCTATTGAATCTATCGCCGAAAAATTAGGGATTGAACAAAAAGATCTTGAACAATATGGACCTTACAAAGCTAAAATCACTTTATCTGGAAAGAGTATTGAATCCAAGCGAAAAGGCAAACTCATTCTAGTTACCGCAATCAACCCAACGCCAGCAGGAGAAGGGAAAACGACCACTTCTGTCGGACTTGGAGATGCATTACAAAAGATTGGCAAGAAAGCAGCCATTGCCCTGCGTGAACCTTCCTTAGGTCCGGTATTTGGATTAAAAGGAGGCGCCGCTGGTGGCGGATACGCCCAAGTGATCCCGATGGAAGACTTGAACCTTCACTTTACAGGAGATATTCATGCGATTGGAGCAGCCAACAACCTGGTCGCAGCTATGGTTGACAATCACATTTATCAAGGGAATGAATTGGAAATCGATCCAAGGCGTGTAACCTGGAGAAGAGCGATTGATATGAACGACAGACAGCTTAGGTCAATCATCAGTGGTATCGGCGCACGCTCTAACGGTATGCCAAGAGAAGATGGATTTGATATTACCGTTGCTTCGGAAATTATGGCAGTACTCTGCTTATCTACTTCTATTGATGAACTAAAAGCAAAATTAAAAAACTGTTTGATTGGATATACTTATGACAATCGCCCTGTTACAATCGGTCAACTGGGTGTAGAAGGAGCGGCTGCTGCGTTATTGAAAGATGCACTGAAACCGAATCTTGTGCAAACGCTGGAGCAGACACCCGTGTTTGTTCACGGTGGACCGTTTGCGAATATCGCACACGGTTGCAATAGTTTACTAGCAACAAAAATGGCTTTAACGCACGCAGACTACGTCGTCACAGAAGCGGGATTTGGAGCGGACTTAGGTGCAGAAAAATTTCTGGATATTAAATGTCGCATGGGCGGACTAGAGCCAGATGCAGTCGTCATTGTTGCAACCATTAGAGCGCTTAAAATGCATGGAGGCGTTCAAAAAAATCAGCTAGACGCAGAGGATATAGAAGCGTTAAAAAATGGCTTGCCAAACTTATTGAAACATGTTGAAAATATTCAAGGTGTATTCGGATTAAATGCCGTTGTCGCTATCAATACTTTTCCGCAAGACACAACAGCTGAACTGGAAGTATTAAAAGAAGCTTGTTTAGCACACGACGTTCAAGTTGTTCAGTCCGATGTTTGGGCTGAAGGTGGAAACGGAGGAACAGAGCTTGCGAAACAAGTGGTTGAGGTCTGTGATCAGCCGTCCAAATTAACCTTCGCTTACGAGTTAGAAGATTCTATTGAAGAAAAAATCGAGCAAATCGTTCAAAAAGTCTATGGTGGATCAGGAACAGAATGGACTACATTGGCTAAAAAGACTGCAGAAAAGCTCACCGCACTCGGTTACGGAAACTTACCTATCTGTATGGCTAAAACGCAGTATTCTTTGTCTGATCAAGCAGAAAAATTAGGTAAACCAGAAAATTTCAGTGTGAATATTAGAGCGTTATCTATCTCTGCAGGAGCTGGCTTTATCGTTGTCTTAACGGGCAACATCATGCGTATGCCAGGACTTCCTAAAAAACCAGCTGCTGAACAAGTGGATATTACATCTGAAGGAAAGATAACTGGACTATTCTAGAAGAAAGAAGGACAATCGAGATGACAGAACAGTCAATATCTGATTACTTGAATCAGTTACAGTCGGAAAATGGCTTACCTGGAGGGGGGAGTGCTACTGCACTAGTAGGTGCAATGAGTGCCGCACTCATCCACATGGTTTCAGAAATTCAGAAAGATAAAAAAGCGCTCAAGGACTCAAGACAGGAAGTTATAAGCATTCTTGAAGAAGCTGAAGAAGTTAAAGAACACTTTGAAAAACTCAAAGACCAAGATGCTATTGCTTTTGAGCCTGTTTCTAAAGCATATAAGCTACCCAAAGATACAGAAGAACAAAAAAGTAGTCGTCAGAAAGCAATCGAAAAAGGGCTTCATAGTGCTGTACAGCCGCCTTTAAGCATGATGAAAACAACATTGAAATTGATTGAGCTATATGAACGACTCGCTCGCTTACCAATCAAAGGATCTATTGTAAATGATATTGCTGTAGGTGTATTGTTTGCCAGAACTACACTGCAATCTTCTCACTTGAATGTCCTTGTAAATACAAACTTTATGCAAGATGAACAAACAAAAAAAGAGCTAGAGGGATTAGGGAACACCTACCTTGTTCAAGGTGAAGAAAAAGCAGACCAGTTATACGCAGATTCAAAATACTATTTGATGCACAAAAAGTGGCCATCGATCGATGTAAGAGGAGTGCAGTAATACATGGTAAACGTATTAAAAGGAAAGCCCGTAGCAGAAAAAATCAGCCGACAAGCCAAACTTGTTGTAGAAGAATTGAAATCAGTCGATTGTCAGCCTACACTAGCGATTGTCAGAATCGGAGAAGAAGCTTCTTCCATCTCTTATGAAACAGCCGCAATCAAAACTATGAATCAAATCGGTATTGAAGTCTCATCCGTTATTTTTTCAGAAGAAACATCACCCGATAAAATTCTTTCGACCATTGACAATCTTAACGAAGACCGTGAAATACATGGAATTCTTGTGATGCAGCCACTTCCTGAAGGGGTGTCGCGGAATGATATTGCGTTGAGGATTGACCCTGAAAAAGATATTGATGGGTTAACTCCGAGTAATCTTGGAAAATTAGTCGAAAACGATCGAACCGGATTATGGCCAAGCACACCTAAAGCAGTAATGGAACTACTAGATTATTATAGTATTGATTTAGTTGGTGCAGACGTGTGCGTCATCGGAAGTAGCCCGGTAGTTGGGAAACCCTTATCTATCTTATTATTGAACGAAGAAGCGACAGTAGCCAACTGTCACGTCAAAACGAAAAACTTGAAAAACTACACGCAACAAGCGGATATTGTGATATCTGCTACAGGAGTAGCTCATTTGGTAACGCCTGAACACATCAAAGAAGGCACAGTGGTTATTGACGTCGGATATGGACACGTGGACGGAAAACCATGTGGAGATGTTCAGTACGATGAAGTTATGGGTAAAGCAAGTGCCATTACGCCTGTTCCAGGTGGTATCGGGACAATCACTACAGCCATTCTTGCTGAACAAGTGGTAAAAGCAGCGTGGTCATTACAAGTAGAACATAAGCATTAAAAGGGGCGCAGGTAGTTGGAGAAAATAGCCATTCGCAAACAAGTGATTGAAACGTTGACATCCTTGACGTCAGAAGAAAAAAGAAGAATAGAAGCAAGCTTCTACGAGGCACTTTTCAGTTCGTCGATTTGGGAAAATGCTCAAAGTATTGGGGTGACACTTTCAAGTGGCTTTGAATGGAACACGGAACCCATTATCAGACAAGCCTGGCTAGAAGGGAAAAAAGTCGGTGTACCAAAATCTATTCACGCTACAAGAGAACTTCACTTTTATCAGATTGAACAGTTCAATCAAGTGAAGTCCGGTTACTTTGGAATCCGAGAGCCAATTCCAGAGCAGACTACGCGATTAGATGCTAATGAAATTGATCTGATGATTGTTCCGGGAGTTGTCTATACGGAAACAGGATATAGAATAGGTTTTGGTGGTGGTTACTATGATCGACTGCTAACGGATTATCCTCATTCAACAATATCGCTTGTGCATTTCAATCAACTTGTAAAAGAAATGCCTATTGAAAATCATGATATACCTGTAAAATACATGATTACCTTAAAAGACACACCAAAGAGCAAAAATCATGCTATAATAAAATCGATTCAAGAATAAACGATTCTACGCAAAAATTAGAATACAAAAGAGTAAGAGATGAGCGTTAAGTGCTGAGTGGATGGGATGTCGCCTTCAGACGAAAAAACGATTGAGTTTTGCGACTCATCTCTGCATCCGCTTTAAAGCTCTATGGTTTTTTAGCGAGGACTCTTTAATTGGCTTCTGTCTAATGGAATATAGGCAGAAGTTGTATCCGGTTCATGCGGGACAAAATTCAAATTAAAGGAGATCTTCGGATTATGCAAAATCAAGAAAAGACCGTTTATGGTAAGAATGGAAAACAGTCAAACTGGAAAATTGGGACGATAGGACTAGCGATTGTAGGAGTATTGATTGCTATGAACTTGGCACTTAGTCGGGTGGGAATTACTACACCGGTCATTAGAATCACTTTTGCGTTCCTGCCTATTGCGCTTATTGGTATTTTATTTGGTCCTTTTGTGGCTGGGATTTCAGCAGCCCTGGCAGATTTATTAGCCTTTGTACTCTTAGGAGGAGCGGTTACGTTATTTCCAGGATTCACTTTATCTGCACTGCTAACAGGTGTTGCTTATGGCCTATTTCTGCATAGAAAAGACATTCGACTACGAAACATCATAGCAGTCGAAGTGATCATTGCCTTGTTTATACACATTGCGCTCAATACGACATGGGTATTCATCCTAACAGGTAATCCACTGGCAGTTATTCTACCCCCTAGACTGATTCAAAATGCTGTAACACTTGTTGTCCGAGTGCTGGCAATCTGGTTTTTGACGAATAATAAACAACTGAGAAATGTTTACCGAAAATATTCAACAGCTAAAAAATAAAATGTTCCGTTTTTAAAAAGTCTTTATAAGGCGTCAAAGCATATTCAAGTGCTTCTGACCAACTTATAAAGACTTTTTTATTGAGTTATTTTTGAATACCAGAACGGTGTCCACCTAAAAGTTTCGACCTTTGCAGTGCCATTCCACCATGAACCAAGCTACTGGCATGCAAAAGAGACGTGTACCCATATTTTTGGCGGATATGATCGATTGTCTTGTCCAATTCCTCCCGGTCAATTAATTGCTGCGTTTCTTCAAATAAATTTAATTGTAAAGACTGTTTGGGTCTGATCTTACCGAAACTGACGTTTATGACGCGTACCGGTTTATAAGTATAATGACGTTCAAATAGTAGAAGTAAAGAATGAATCAGATCTTTTGAGGAATCTGTTGCTTCGATGATCATCTGATGACTAAACCCTTTATCTTCAATATGTTTTGAATAGCCTAAACTAAGCTTAACCACGCTGGTAGTGACAGAATGCTTGCGTAGACGCATGGCATTTTCTTCCGTCATTTCTCTAATGACGATTTCTACTTCGTGTTTGTCTGTATAATCGCGATTTAATATCTGATTTTTACTAAAAGAAGTTGACCGAGGTGTGAATGTTTCAGAAAACTGTGTTCGATCAATTCCATGAGCATGATAGAAAAGTTGTTCTCCAATCACACCGATTTTTTTCTTCAGTTGATGCACATCAAATTGAGAAAGTTCATAAATGGAGGAAATACCCATGCGTAATAAACGAGCTTCGGTTCTAGATCCAATTCCCCAGAATTCAGCCATAGGATGTATGGTCCATACGGTATCTTCGACCAGCTCATAACGCCAGTCAGCTATGAAGTTCTTCTGTCGATTATTCTTTGCTTCATGATCCAGTGCAAGCTTTGCTAAAAGAGGATTATCACCGATTCCAACGGTCACAACTAAATTCATTTTTTTCCAAACTAAGTATTGAATCTTTTTAGCGATTTCTTCTGCAGAGCCAAAAAGCTGACGAGAATGCGTAACATCTAAAAAAGATTCATCGATACTATAGACCATTAAATCTGTACCTGAAACAAACTGTTTGAAAATCTTCAAAATTTCAATATTTTTTTCGAGATAAAGAGCCATTCTCGGTTCAACAATCTGGATTTTTGATCGTTTAGGGATATCATAGATACGAGAACCTGTTTTGATTCCGTAAGTTTGTTTTACCATAGGAGAAGCAGCTAAAACGAGACCACCATTATTTTCCGGCTTACTGACCACAGCAATATACGCTTCGAGAGGATGTAAATGGCGATCCACAGCCTCAACCGAAGCGAAAAAAGACTTTACGTCAATGCATAAAATCTGTCGCCGGGGCTCATGTGTGTAATCCATTCGCTGTACCATAACGGTGTCTCCTTAGGAATATATGTTTGGTTTAATTATAAGAACATATATTCCTGTAGTCAAGAAAAACTCATTAGAGACAAAAAAAGACTCAGGCATCAAAACCTGAGTCTTACTGGGTTTAATTGATTATTTTCCTTCTACATAAGGAACAGCGCTAACTTTAACATCGATGTTGCCCATTGTTGCTTTCGAATAAGGGCAGTAGTGGTGTGCCTTGTTCGCAAGATCTTCTACTTTAGCATCGCTTAAATCTTCGATACCAACTTCGATTTCTACGCTTAACTTGAATCCACCATCGCTTGGGTCTTTCAATAAATGAACCGTTAAAGTTACTTGAGATTTATTCTGAATTTTTTCTTCTTTTTTGTAGTGGTCTAGTGCAGAGTGGTAACAAGCACTGTATCCCAAAGCAAATAACTGCTCAGGGTTTGTACCGTTCCCTGATCCACCCATTTCTTTCGGTGTATCTACATTTACCTCATATGAACGATCTGGAGTATGACTTTCTCCATTACGCGCACCTGTATTTACTGATGCAGTTGTGTATACTGGTTTGTCTGCCATGTTTCTTCCATCTCCTTTATGATTTGTCTCAACAAAGTATAACACTCATCATTTTCAAGGTGAAATCATACGGTTTTAAAAACAAATCCAGCGTTTTTTACTTTTAAAGTATCATTATTGAAAAAGCAAAAAAGACTGGAAGAGCCGATTTTATCTGGCTTTCAGTCTTTTAATGTGTTCTATAATGCGAAATCGCGGATGGCTTTAGCTACACCATTTTCAGCGTTGGATGTTGTAAATGCATCGGCTACGTCTTTGACAGCATCTTTTGCATTCCCCATTGCGACACCTGTTCCAGCGTATTCAATCATATGAACATCGTTTCCACCATCACCGATAGACATAACGCGCTCACGGGGTATATTCAGGCTATTTGCAAGATCTTCTAATGCTATCCCTTTATTGGCTTTTTTATTCAAGAATTCCAAAAAGAAAGGTTCACTGCGTAAAATTGTATAGTTTTCCCATAATACTTTAGGGAGTTGGGCGATCGCTGCTTCCAGTAACGCTTCATCATCAATCATCATCATTTTGTTGTAAGGTGTTGTAGCATCCATCTCCTCAGGAGCGCTATAAAATAAAGGCACTTGATTGATGTGAGATTCCAGGACAGAGTATTTTCCAATATCTTTATTTGGCGTATAAATACCGTCGTTACGGATAGCGTGGAAGTGAACACCAGCTTCTCGGGCAGCTTTTTCTAAAACAACATAATCTTCGTGATCCATTGTGTGTTCAGAAATAATTTCTTCTGTATCAGATTTTTGAACAAGCGCACCGTTATAAGTGATTACGTAATCTCCAGAATTTCTAAGATCTAGTTCTTCCAGATAAGCCGTTACACCTGGATAAGGACGACCCGTACACAAAACAATTTTTATTCCAGCCGATTTTGCTTCGTGAATGGCTTGTTTCACTTCATCCGTTACTTTGCGGTCCGGGTTCAATAAAGTACCATCCATATCAATTGCGATTAAATCTTTTTTCATGCGTCAATCATTCTCCACTTCTTTTTTTATTTGGATCAACAATCCTGTCATTTAAAATATACTTTTGAAACTCATCATAATCTTCCTGGAACATACTGACTGTTTTGTTGGTCAAGTTGTTTTCCAAAAACTCTTTTGGCACAAATAATCTGTGGTCACCATGCAGGTTCCCGCTCAGCGAGCGAACGATAGGACTTGCTTCACTGAGTTCAACCAGTGTTCCATCTGCCTGCATAAGGTGAATCGGTGTTTTACTTTTAAGCTTATAATCATAAGGCAAATCTGAGCTACTGTTGGTACGCGTGAAAATATCTTTGTCATACTTTAGATTTCCTACGATGTCTCTTAATGCTTCAACAAGATAGTCATCTTTTCCTTTTTCGTAAGACAAGGACTTAAAGGGTTGTCTATTCAGGAACATTTTGGATAAAGCACTCAAATAAGCATCTTCGCTAGTGGTCCACAGGTTAATAGCCGTTTGAAGGGCACTGTCATCCAACTTAAGATAGTCATCTAGGGAATACGTATCTTTGAAGAATGGATCTAGTAAAGGGAATTGCGGATAAAGTGCGCCTTCTTCATATAACTGTTTTGCACGATATAACAAGCGATCAAGCGTGACTTCCATTCCTCTAGAAGCGGGGTGGAAATAAACCTGCATATACATTTGGAAACGACTCACAACATAGTCTTCTACCGCGTGCATACCTTGATATTGAAAAACGATCCCCTCTTTATAAGGGCGAATCACTCTTAAGATACGGGATAAATCGAAAGCACCATAAGTCGCACCTGTGAAAAAAGCGTCTCGCTGAAGATAATCCATTCTATCCGCGTCAATTTGGCTTGAAATCAATTGAACGACTTGAGGATTTTTGTGTTCTTTTGTAATCACACTTGCGACTTGATTAGGAAAATCGGGTGAAACGCGTCTGAGCACGTCGTGAATTTCAGTGCCTTCTGATAAAATAATATCGGTTGTGAACTCTTCATGATCCGTATCAAAGATTTTTTCGAAAGTATGCGAGAACGGTCCGTGTCCGAGATCGTGCAGTAAAGCGGCACATAGCGTGACTAAACGCATATCTGGATCCCAATCTTCTGGGTAATTCCGTTCAAACATATCAACGATTTTTCTTGTGATCTCATACACGCCAAGTGAATGAGAAAAACGAGAATGTTCCGCTCCGTGGAAGGTGAATTGAGCAGTACCTAACTGCTTAATTCGGCGAAGGCGTTGGAATTCCTTTGTATCGATCAAGTCTAGTAGTATGCGGTGTCTTACATGGATATAATCATGGACAGGATCTTTAAAAACCTTTTCGAAAGGTAATCGATCCATACGTTCGAATTTATCTGTGCTCATAATATTCTGCCAACCTTTTAGACAGCTTTATCTAAAACTAGTACGACTGTCTGGTTTGGCACGGACTCCTCTCTATCAGTCAAGGTGATCGGTAAATGTTGATTAATCACAAGACTTTTTCATTTCTTTTCTTCATCTTTTCCATACCTTCGAGGTAGTTTTTTTCGATTTCTTGATCATATTGGCCCAAACTTAGCTGGGTTGTTAGATTCTGTATGGTCATCGTTATGCTTTGTTTTACTTGAACAAGAGAAAAAGGCATTCCGAAAACTTCTTCCAAAGTTGTCATTGATGACGGCCGTACATGCGGGAATGTCCATTTCGTTGTAGTGCCGGACAGTCCCTTTTCATAAAATGTGCGAATAAGATTTCCGCGTGCATCTTGATCTCCAGTAACACTGATATAGATCATGATGGCGATACCGCCTTTGATTCGTCGCTGGGAGATACCGGCGATTTTTTTACCATCAATACTTAAATCATAATCTCCAGGGCAGTAAGAATCGGGTATTTCAATCGCGTCGATGGATTTCCCATAAGACTTGAAAGTCTGTTCAATTAAATGATGCATCCGCTGATACCCTTCCGTAATGGTCAAGCGCTCGTCTCCTTCTGGAAAAATCAAAGAGATATTCAGAATACCAGGATCGCTGACCACAGCCAGACCGCCAGAATTTCTAACCACATAGTCGTATTCAGCTTCTTTTAAAACAGTTAGTGCCGTATCTAAGTAGGGTAGTTTTGTATCCATCATCCCCAAGATAACAAGCGGCTTTGTCGACCAGAAGTGTAGTACGGGTTGTTTTAACCGCACAGCATAATCAATAAATGCATCTGTCAGCGCAAAAGGAGATGCAGGAGTTCGTTCAAAAGGAGAAGACTCTGAATCAAATAAGAGATAAGGTTTTTCACTAGGAATAGAGAGTTCAGTTAATGGAGTCATGAAGAATCTTCCTTTAAATGTAATAATATTTATGAATACAGTATAACAAAGATTGTTTTTTTTTCCTATAAAGCGATAAAGAAAAGGAAGTGTGAGACGTCAATCTGATTTTGTGATAAACTGAAAAGCATAGAATGAGTCATTTACTGCCTAATGGATTAAATGATGAAAGGAGAATGGACTGTGCCTTCAAAAGAATTAACGAACGGAATGCCTGCGGAAATTTTTATGGAAAGTTCCTACGTACAAAACGGGGAAACACACCATCATGTTTTTGAGGAAAAGGGCCGAGTGATTTATATAAACAATAGCTATTATATTAGATATGAAGAAAAAATCGATGGAGAATCAATGGTCCCCGTTACGGTAAAAATCAATCCAAACGGAACGGTTAATCTGATCCGACGAGGAGAATATATGACGCGTCTTACATTTAGTAGTGAAGAAATAACAGAGACGCAATACAAGACAGCTGCTGGCATCATGCCGATTCGAGTAGAAACGCAAGACTTGAAGATCAGCTACTATGATCGCCCGTTCGCTGGTAGAGTATCTGCAGATTATGTTCTTTATTTCAATGAAGAACAACTAGGTTCTTATCAAATTAGATTGCGTTTTACAACGTGATAAGGTAGTATAAACTGGATGCCGTAAAAGGTTGTACTTGAACGAGCTGAAAAACGGTGGTCGAAAAAGATAGATATACCTTACAGATAAGTAAAAATGAGCATAGACAAGAAAGGTCGTGTGGGTTTGGAACTCAAACAATTCGATGGACAATCAAAAGATGAATTAGCAATGGTAGACGTAGCGCACGCTATTTTGGAACAGACTGGGCAAGTAACAAATTACAATGATTTACTCATGCAAGTTGCAGAATATTTAAACATTGATGACAATGAACTGGAAGCAGAAATGATTCAGTTCTATACTGATTTGAATATCGATGGTCGTTTCATTTCTTTAGGTTCTAATCGCTGGGGACTGCGCAGCTGGTATCCAATCGATTCAATCGATGAAGAAATCACACACGACAACGATGAAGAAGATGAAAAACCACGTCGTAGAAATCGTAAAGGCTTTGATGATGAAATTGAAGTGTTCGAAGATGACGATGTTGAAGAAGATGACGATGTAGTCGAATTTGGAGATCGTGTAGCGGTTGACGAACACGGCGTTATGGTAGACGACGAAGATGATGAAGATCTTGGCGAATACAAAGCAGATTTGGAAGACCTTGGCGATGACGATGAAGAAGATGATGAAAATATCGCAGGACTTTCTGTTGTTGACGACGAAGACGTTTTAGGCGACGATGAAGAAGAAGAAGAGTAACCATCGAATATAAAAGACTGATCAATTCAGCATATCAGGATGCAAAAAAACTCTTGACGAACATGTATGGAGTCTATAGTATATTTATTGGGCACCCTAAGAGGTAATCTGCAAACTTTTACCAAAAAGTGAGTAGAAAGTCTTGATAGGGCAGAGCGGAATACAATAGATATCAAGCTCCCTATTCTTATATAGAATGGGGAGCTTTCTCTTTTTTAGAGGAGTAATTGTAGAAAATAGGAAACAACTTTTTACAAGGTTAAGCTTTACTGCACTGAACTTTCCCGAACAGATCATACAGGAGGATTTTTAATGACAAAATATATTTTTGTAACAGGCGGCGTAGTTTCTTCAATTGGTAAAGGGATCGCAGCAGCTTCCCTTGGAAGACTACTGAAAAACAGAGGACTTAAAGTAACGATTCAGAAATTCGACCCGTATATCAATGTGGATCCGGGAACAATGAGTCCGTATCAGCACGGAGAAGTTTTTGTAACAGATGATGGAGCAGAAACGGATTTGGACTTAGGTCATTACGAACGTTTCATCGACATCAACTTAAATCAGTACTCAAACGTCACAACCGGTAAAGTCTATTCAGAAGTTTTAAACAAAGAGAGACGTGGAGATTATCTTGGAGCAACTGTTCAAGTTATCCCTCACATTACAAATGAGATCAAACAAAAAATTATGCGAGCTGCGCAAACAACAGACTCAGATATCATCATTACAGAAGTAGGCGGAACGGTTGGAGATATCGAATCTCTTCCATTCCTAGAAGCTTTGCGTCAAATGAAGAGCGAAGTGGGTTCAGATAACGTTATGTACATTCATACAACGTTGATTCCTTACTTGAAAGCAGCAGGAGAAATGAAAACTAAACCAACACAACACAGTGTAAAAGAATTGCGTAGTTTAGGGATTCAACCAAACTTACTCATCGTCAGAACAGAATATCCACTTGACCAGCATACAAAAGATAAACTAGCCCTGTTTACGGATGTAGATTCTAAAGCCGTTATCGAATCGCTAGATGTAGAAACACTTTACACGATTCCATTAAATCTACAAAAACAGCACATGGATCAAATTGTTGTGGATCATCTTAAATTAGATGTTCCTCAAGCAGATATGACTGAATGGAAGAAACTAGAAGAAAAAGTTCAAAACTTAAAACATACAACACGTGTAGCCATTGTTGGGAAATATGTAGAATTACCGGATGCCTATTTATCTGTAGTAGAAGCATTGAAACATGCAGGATACGCTGTTGATTCTGACATTGAAATCAAATGGGTGAATGCCGAGAAATTAGCACCTTCTGAGTTGATGAGTCAATTAGAAGATGTAGATGGTATTTTAGTACCAGGTGGATTTGGATCAAGAGGGCTTGAAGGGAAATTACTTGCCATTCAGCACGCTCGAGAAAACAAAATCCCTTACTTCGGTATTTGTTTAGGTATGCAACTAGCGACAATAGAATATGCACGTAATGTAGCGATGATTGAAGGCGCTGGTTCAGCAGAAGTAGATCCGACAATCGAGCACAATATCATCGATTTAATGCCTGATCAAAAAGATGTTGTTGAAATGGGCGGAACTTTAAGACTAGGTCTTTACCCATGTAAACTAGAGAAAAATACGGTAACAGCTGCTGCTTACGGTAATCAAGAAGTTGTTCAAGAACGTCACAGACATCGCTATGAATTCAATAATGAATACAGAGAGATTCTTGAAGAAAAAGGCTTAATCTTCTCAGGGGTTTCTCCAGACAACCGTCTTGTGGAGATCATTGAAGTAGCCGATCACCCATTCTTCGTAGGTTGCCAGTTCCATCCTGAATTCATTTCTAGACCGGACAGACCACAACCATTGTTTGCAGCATTCGTAGAGAAATCATTAGAGAACGCATTAAGTAAATAAATGGCGAAAAGATTAGAATAGAAGCGAGAGTCTAATCTAATTAAAAAAAGATAAAGTCTTAGATATAAGATAATGGAAATCCCGTCTAAATCTCAATATTTAACTAGTTTTATTTGTGAATTTTGTTTATAATAAAATAGAAACCGATTATGAAAGCTCGGTTTAAAAGTGCGAAAATTTTAAGGAGGAACAAATACATGACTCGTTTAGTGAGTATGACAGAAATGTTGAACAAAGCCCTAGAAGGTAAATATGCTGTAGGACAATTCAACATCAATAACTTAGAATGGATTCAAGCTATTCTAACAGCAGCTCAGGAAGAAAAATCTCCAGTAATCTTGGGAGTTTCTGAAGGAGCAGGAAAATACATGGGTGGATTTACAGTCGTAACTGCAATGGTTAATGCTTTGATGGAAGAAATGGACATCACTGTACCAGTAGCGGTTCACTTGGATCACGGTTCTTCATTAGAAACATGTACGGCTGCAATCGAAGCTGGATTCTCTTCAGTAATGATTGACAACTCTAAATTCCCAATCGATGAAAACATCGAAGCAACTAAAAAAGTTGTGGAATACGCACACTCTAAAGGCGCTTCTGTAGAAGCTGAAGTTGGTTCTGTAGGCGGAAACGAAGACGGCGTTATCGGTAACGTAACATATGCTGATGCTCAAGAATGTAAACGCATGGTAACTGAAGCTGGAATCGATGCTTTAGCTGCTGCTCTAGGTTCTGTTCACGGAGACTACGTTGGCGAACCTCAACTAGGATTCGACGAAATGAAAGAAATTTCTGAATTAACTGGTGCACCTTTAGTATTACACGGTGGATCTGGTATTCCAACTCACCAAATCAAAAAAGCGATTGAATATGGTCACACTAAAATCAACGTAAATACTGAATTGCAACAAGTATGGACTAAACGTACGCGTGAAGTTTTAGCTAATGATGATAAAGTTTACGATCCACGTAAAGTTATCGGACCTGGTAAAGAAAACATTACAGCTACTACTAAAGCTAAAATGCAAGAATTTGGTTCTTCTAACCAAGGTTAATTAAAATTTATATGATCTAAATAAAACGACGTCTGAGTATTCAGGCGTCGTTTTACTGTTTTACGTAGTGATGAATAGCGTGTTGCAAGACGATATCATTCTTGCATTTCATATTGTGTTACCAATCTTTATTGTATATACTTATCTGTGTTTGAAACTATGAAAAGCAAGGAAGATCCCTTTGAAAAATTCATCAACGAAAGACCTTATTCAAATTGCATTACTAACATCGATGCTTTCAGTCGCATCTGTATTTGTTATTCCAATCGGTCCTGTCCCTATCACCTTACAAGTATTCTTTTTCCTCTTGATTCCAGCTTTAATTGGTAGATTGAAAGGTGCTTTAACAATGGGCCTTTACATGTTACTAGGTTTAATTGGATTTCCAGTGTTCGCTGGAGGAACGGGCGGGTTTCAGAGTATACTGTCTCCAGCTTTTGGATATATTATTGGAGCCATTCTCGTTAGTCTGGTTGTAGGTAGACTGCACAAAAGAAGCGCATCAACGATTGAAATGCTTGGAACCATGTTTCTAGGTATCGTTCTGCTTTATATTGTCGGCATGAGCTATCAGTACTTCATTATGAATCAAGTTCTCGAAACAGCGATTTCTTGGCAGACCATTATCGTCACCAATGTCACAGCTTTTTTACCTATAGACATGATCAAAGCCTTTACAGCAGGGCTCGTATACCAAAGACTTGAAGCTGTATTGGTACGAACGGTCTAACTAAATGATTAACCTTAAACTAGATAAGTAAAAAACATTTTCTTAAAAGAGAGGCTTGTATAAGCAATTATGAAAAAAATAATGATAAACGGTGGAAATAAATTAACCGGCGAAGTAACCATTTCAGGCGCTAAAAACAGTGCAGTAGCTTTAATACCAGCAGCCATATTAGCTGATTCTCCCGTCACACTAGAAGGGGTCCCAGACATTCAAGATGTGCACTCATTGATTGAAATTTTAAATCAAATGAACGTAAAAACAGATTTCGATGGATCGACATTAGTCATCGACCCTTCAGAGATGGTGTCAATTCCGATGCCAAGCGGTAAAATCAAAAGTTTGCGTGCATCCTACTATTTCATGGGTGCACTACTGACTAAATTCGGCCAAGGTGTCGTAGGACTTCCGGGAGGTTGTTTCCTAGGTCCTCGTCCAATCGATCAGCATCTTAAAGGATTTCGTTCACTAGGAGCAACTGTTGAAAACGAACTAGGTGCCATGTACTTGAAAACAGACGAATCAGGCCTGACAGCTTCAAGAATCTATTTTGACGTCGTTTCAATTGGAGCAACAATCAATATTATGTTGGCTGCTGTAAAAGCAAAAGGCAGAACGATTATTGAAAATGCTGCTCGCGAACCTGAGATTATTGATGTAGCAACACTATTAAATAATATGGGTGCAAAAATCAGAGGTGCCGGAACAGATATCATCCGTATCGACGGTGTTGAAGAAATGCATGGATGTCGTCATACAGTCATTCCTGACCGTATCGAAGCGGGAACTTACTTGATTATGGCAGCAGCAGCTGGAAAAGATGTGTTAGTGAAGAACGTCATCGTAGAACACATCGAAGGTTTGATTGCGAAGATGGATGAAATGGGTGTTCCAATGGAAATCGGAGAAGACTCCGTACGCGTTTTTGAACCGACAGGGAAACTGAAAGGTGTCTCAATCAAGACCTTACCGTATCCAGGCTTCGCTACAGATCTTCAACAACCATTTACACCTTTATTAATGATGGCTGAAGGAAATTCTACTATTGTAGATACCATTTATCCTAAGCGCGTCAAACACATCCCTGAACTGAACCGCATGGGCGCAGCAGCAAAAGTTACGAGCGATACGATATTGATCGAAGGGGCTTTTAATTTAGAGGGCGCACAAGTTGAAGCAAGTGATCTAAGAGCGGGTGCATGTTTGATGATAGCAGGACTAATTGCTGAAGGCGAGACGGAAATCACGGGTGTGGAGAACATCTTGCGTGGATATTCGCATATTATTGAAAAAATGACAGCCCTAGGCGCTGACATTCGAATGGAAGAAGTAACAGTAACAGAATAGAGAAAAAAATGGATTAAACGAATAGGGGAAGCAGTAGTGGCGAATATTTTAACATTTAACGATTTACAGCAGAAGACATTGAAGGAAATCTATGAGCTAGCTAAAAATCTTAAAATTCCGTATTACAGTCAAATGAATAAAAAAGAGTTATCTTTGGCGGTCATTCGTGTACAGGAAGAAAAGCAAGGATACTTCCAGGTTTCTGGAGTGCTAGATAAAATTTATACTCAAGACTTCGGTTTTCTTCGACCAATCAATTATTCTCACAGTAATGAAGATATTTATATATCTGCTTCTCAGATGACGCGTTTCGGATTAAGAAATGGAGATAAAATTACCGGTACAGCAAGACCACCAAAATCCGGAGAGCGATACTATGGCTTAATGAATGTTCGTCAAGTAAATGGAAAAAATCCGGAAGAAGCACGAGAAAGACCGCATTTTCCAGCGTTGACGCCACTTTATCCTGACAGAAGAATCAACCTCGAATCGACTCCGAAAGAATTATCAGCTCGTATGCTCGATCTGATTGCACCGATTGGTTTTGGTCAGCGTGGATTGATTGTAGCGCCACCCAAAGTAGGAAAGACTACGATACTCAAAGAGATTGCTAATGGAATCAAGCACAATCATCCAGAAGTGGAATTGATTGTATTGCTGATTGACGAACGTCCAGAAGAGGTTACAGATCTTGAGCGTAGTATTGACGGAGAAGTGGTGCATTCAACGTTCGACCAACAGCCACAGAACCACGTGAAAGTCAGTGAACTTGTACTAGAACGTGCCCGCAGACTGGTGGAAGACAAACAAGACGTTGTTATCTTGATGGATAGTATCACCAGACTGGCCCGTGCTTATAACTTGGTTGAACAGCCAAGTGGTCGAACATTAAGTGGAGGAATTGATCCTGCTGCGCTTTATCGTCCCAAACGCTTTTTCGGTTCTGCTAGAAATGTAGAAGAAGGCGGTAGTTTAACCATCGTAGCTACTGCGCTTGTGGATACAGGGAGCAGAATGGATGATGTCATTTATGAAGAATTCAAAGGTACTGGTAATATGGAATTGCACCTGTCAAGGGAGCTTGCAGAGAGAAGAATCTATCCGGCAATCGATATCAAACGTTCAAGTACACGAAAAGAAGACATGCTACTGACAAAAGAACAGTATGAAGCAGTCTATAAATTAAGACGGGGTATGCGGAACGACACGTATGACTATACAGATCAATTTATCAAAACACTAGGTAGATATAAGAAAAACGAAGAATTTGTACAGAAAATGCTGACTCAAAAATAATTAGCATTAATAGTGTAAATAATTCATTTAAATCTACAAAAATGATTGCAACACTAATTTAATCATGCTATTATATTTAGTGTTGCATACAATCTAAAATTGGATAAGAATGTCTGCTATTCTAGTTTAGACAGAAGAACCCTTTTTTATGACAGAAGACAACTATGAGATCGCAGAGATTTTATGGCATAAGGAGTGAAAACACTATGAAAAAAGAAATCCATCCAACATATCATCAAGTCGTTTTTATGGACACTACTACAGGATTTAAATTCTTGTCTGGTTCTACAAAAGCATCTAACGAAACAGTAGAATGGGAAGACGGAAAAGAATACCCATTAATTCGTATGGAGATTACTTCTGACTCACATCCTTTCTATACTGGTCGTCAAAAATTTGCTCAAGCAGATGGACGTATCGACCGTTTCAACAAAAAATACGGTATGGACGAAGCGTAAACTGTATTTCAAGAAAAGCTCTGGATATCCAGGGCTTTTTTTATTTGTGTACATTTTGGGTATATAAAATAACGGGTTTGGATTTCTAATGTTTTTACTAGAATATACAAATGTTAAATGGATAGAAAAAGTTTAGCGAAGCATTCGACAGCTTTATTAAATCTACATAGTTTTAGTTGTTAAGCTAGAAGTTTGTTGCTAAAATACTGGTTAGGACACCTTACCGGTATTTGAGAAAATAGTGAAGACGAATCAACACTAAAGGAGAAAACTCAGATGAATATATTTCTAGTTTATGGAGGGAAAAGTGCAGAGCACGATATCTCTATTTTATCGGCCTACTCTATTCTGAAAGAAATCTATTACAATTATTATAAAGTTACCCCAGTTTTTATTACTAGAGAAGGCAAGTGGTTGAGAGGCGAAGAGATAACAGATCCAGACCAGCTGAAATCCAGCGAAGATTTAATCATCAATGATTCTGGAAATGAAATGCGGTTCAATGAAATACCGAAAGATAATTCAATTGTTTTTCCAGTCTTGCACGGACCAAATGGCGAAGACGGAACGGTTCAAGGATTACTTGAAGTACTAGAGATCCCTTATGTCGGTGCTGGTGTATTAGCAAGTGCCACGGGTATGGACAAAATTATTAGTAAAATTCTTTTCAAAGAAGCTGGATTACCAATCGTTCCTTATCACGAAGTCAGAGTAAACGAATGGCGTGTTCATCAAGACGTAGTGATAGAAGAAGCGGAAGCTAAACTGTCGTATCCAATGTTTATCAAACCGTCTAATATGGGCTCAAGTGTTGGAATTACACAAGCAACGAATAGAGAAGAATTGGCGCAAGCAATTGTGAAAGCTTTCGAGTATGACAGACGAGTGCTTGTAGAAAAAGGCATACAAGCCCGTGAAATAGAAGTTGCAGTACTGGGAAATGAAGATGTTAATACTTCAGTACCAGGGGAATTGGTGAAAGAACAGCAATTTTACGATTACGAGTCTAAATATCTATCGAATGATGTCGTACCGCAAATACCTGCAGAACTATCTGAAGATATTACTAAAACACTAAGAGAATACGCGGCCAAAGCGTTTATGGCAATTGATGGAAGTGGATTGACTAGAGTTGACTTTTTCCTAACGAACGACAATGAAATTTATATTAATGAAGTCAATACATTCCCGGGATTCACAGACTTCAGTATGTATCCTAGGTTATGGGAAAATACAGGACTAGCTTACAAAGACCTAATTGAAGAATTGATCCAACTAGGATTACGTCGCTTTAAAGCAAGACAAGGTCAAGCTTTAAAAGATCGTTGACAGTAAGGATCTACAGCATAAATGGGAGCGGTCAATTGATTGCTCCCTCCTATTGGAGAGAATGAAATGACAAAATGGACATTAAGCGAAATAGCAGAAGCAACAGAAGGTGTCGTCTATTACGCTAAAGACGAAACGATCAAAATCAAAGAAGTATCATTTGACTCAAGAAATCTTTCAGAAGGAAGTTTATTTGTACCGCTCGTAGCAGAAAGAAATGGGCATGAGTATATCACTAGTGCCATTGAAAACGGAGCGAGTGCAACGTTCTGGAGTGATCCGATTGAAAAAGCACCTAAAGATATACCCGTTATTTTAGTGAAAGATACGTTAACAGCTTTACAAAAATTTTCGAAATGGTATTTGAAAAAAGTTCATCCTAAAGTAGTCGGTGTGACAGGTAGTAATGGTAAGACAACGACAAAAGATATGATTGCTGCGGTTGCGTCAGCCAAATTTAAAACACATAAAACAGTGGGGAACTTCAATAACCATATTGGACTTCCTTATACCATTTTAGAAATGCCGGAAGATACGGAAGTAGCTGTTTTGGAAATGGGCATGAGTCAAGCTCAAGAAATCCACACTCTTTCAGTATTAGCTGAGCCAGATGTTGCTGTTATCACAATGATAGGAGAATCTCATATTGAGTTCTTTGGATCGAAATCTGGAATAGCAGATGCAAAACTGGAAATAGTGGATGGTCTAAAAGCAGACGGTACTTTGATTTATCTTGGAGAAGAACCGCTACTCTCGCAACGAATAGATAAAATGACTACAGTTAAAACGAAAACTTTTGGGAAGACGGATAAAGAAGATTTGTATTCAATAAGTATAGAGCCCGAAGTGAAGTCAACAAAATTCTCAGTTAATCTGGTTCCGAATTTGACGATTACGTTACCGACTCCAGGTGAGTATAATGTCCAGAATGCATTAGCGGCTTTATCGGTAGGATTGGAGCTAGGAATCGAGATTGAGGCAGGTGCAGAAAAACTCGAACACTTCCAGTTGACTAAAAATCGTCTGGAGTGGCTAGAAGGGTTTAACGGTTCACAACTCTTGAATGATGCTTACAATGCAAGCCCTTCTTCAATGAAAGCTGTATTGAATTATTTTTCCAATGTACAAGCGGATGGACAGAAGATCGTTGTCTTAGGAGACATTCTGGAACTGGGCGAGCTTTCTGAATCCTTGCACAAAAGTGTAGCGGAATCTATTGATGCAAAATCCATCGATCATTTAGTCTTGTATGGCGATGAAATGGGTGTTGTATACGAACAAGTAAAAGAACAGTTCAGTACGGAGAATATCCGACACTTTTCAGGAGATAAAAAGCCACTTATAGATTACCTTAGAAAGACCGTACAAAAGAACGATATGGTCTTGCTTAAATCAAGCCTAGGAACGGGTATCCTTGGCGTTGTGGAAGAATTAAAACGTAAATAGAGTGTAAAACGTATTCATTTGAAATATGCATCGATTAAGTTGAAAATAAAAACTATGCATGCTATGATGGCTGTTGAGCAACGGTTCGATATTGTTCAATTTTGCTTTCGTTAGCGGAATACTAATTTAAAGTAAATGAATTTTAATTAAATATGAGTCAAGAAGAATTTAAAACCCTAGTGTTTCGCGTCGAGCGTTTCGTATACGAACATTAGGGTCTTTATGTGAAAAAGAAACGACGAACTACCCTCAGTAAATCATAGAGGAGATAAGTTTCTTTTAAGTAGTGCCGACCTATTGAGCCTGTAAGCTCATTTTAAGGCATTACTCCTTGGCTCCACGACAAATAGAAGCCAAGGAAAACAATAGGAGGAATTATTTTTTGAAATTTAGCGAATTAAACATTGCACCAGAGATAATGAAATCAATAGAGGGTATGGGATTTGAAGAAACAACCCCAATCCAGGAAAAAACAATACCATTAGCCTTAGAAGGTAAAGATGTAATTGGACAAGCACAAACAGGTACAGGTAAAACGGCTGCTTTTGGTATCCCGATGTTACAAAAAATTGATCCAAGTAATCGTAATGTACAAGGTTTGGTTATTGCACCAACTCGTGAATTAGCGATTCAAACACAGGAAGAATTGTTCCGTTTAAGTAAAGATAAACGTGTACGTGTGACTTGTGTTTACGGTGGAGCAGATATCAGAAGACAAATCAAACAAATCCAAGGTGGCGCACAAATCGTCGTAGGAACTCCTGGACGATTACTAGATCACATCAGACGTAGAACTTTGAAATTAGATAAAGTTGAAACACTTGTTTTGGATGAAGCAGATGAAATGCTGAATATGGGATTCATCGAAGATATTGAATCTATCATCAAAGAAGTACCTTCAGAGCGTCAGACATTATTGTTTTCAGCAACAATGCCGACACCTATTAAACGTATCGCAGAACGTTTCATGAAATCACCTGAAACAGTTGCAATTAAAACAAAAACATTGTCTGCAGCAACAATCGATCAGTACTTCACTAAAGCACGCGACAATGAGAAGTTTGACATCTTAACTCGTTTAATCGATGTTCAAAATCCAACTTCAGCCATCATCTTTGGTAGAACAAAACGCCGTGTTGATGAATTAGCTAAAGGTTTAGAAATGCGCGGATACCAAGCTGAAGGAATCCACGGAGACCTTTCACAAAGTAAACGTATGAGTGTATTGAGCGACTTTAAAAAAGGTAAAATGGATATTTTAGTAGCAACAGATGTTGCTGCACGTGGATTAGATGTATCAGGTTTAACACACGTTTATAACTATGACGTTCCTCAAGATCCAGAAAGCTATGTTCACCGTATTGGACGTACTGGTCGTGCAGGTGAAAAAGGCGTTTCTGTAACGTTCGTAACACCTCAAGAAATGGGTTATTTACGTACAATTGAAAACCTAACGAAGCAAGAAATCACTTCTCTTCGTCCACCAACAAATGACGAAGCAATTGAAAGCCAGCTTGAGTCTGCTATGGAAGATATCCGTAAAACAATCGTGGAAAATGGTTTGGATAAATACCATACTGCAGCTGAAAAACTATTGAGTGCTTACTCGTCAGAGGATATTGCAGCAGCTTTGGTCAAAACAATGATCAAAGATTCTACTGAAGTACCTGTAACGATTACACCTCAAAGACCTCTACCAAACAAAGATCGTAAACGTAGTGGTGGCGGAAAAGGTGGAAGCCGTAACAGAAACGGACGTAGCGGTAATAGCAATAACAGACGTACGAACAGACGCGGTGATGGAAAAGGACGTAGCGAAAATGGCGGACGTCGTAATAATTACCGTAAAGATCGTGGCGGAAGCAGTAACAGCAATAAAGGATAACAATTAAAAGCTAAGTTGAAGGGATCCGAAATGAGGATCCCTTTTTTAGCTTGTAAAGTATTAATTAAAATGAGTAACATCTATATTCAAGAAGTAAGTGTTCGCATTTGACCGGTTGTCAGATTGACTGCAAAGCTTATGTATGACAATCTGTGGAGATTCTGGTAGTATTGAAAACAAGTAAGCTTGAGAAAAAAGATAGACATTTAGAATAGAACGAGGGATTGTATGATTGTAGGAATTGGATTAGATCTTGTAGACATTTCAAGAATCAGGAAAGCTTGTGAAAGAAGAGAGAGTTTTCCATCTCGTGTGTTGACTCAAAATGAACTCCAAGTTTACGAGCAATTGCAAGGTACACGTAAAGATGAATATCTTGCGGGTAGATTTTCAGCAAAAGAAGCTTTTTCTAAAGCGTTAGGGACAGGTATCGGTAAAGTAGGGTTTCAAGATATAGAAATTTTGAATAGCGCTTCTGGTAAACCAGAAGTTATGAAGTCTCCATTTGCTGGCAATGCCTGGGTAAGCATAACGCATACGGAAAATACTGCAGCATCTCAGGTTATATTAGAAAAAACATGAACATAAATTCTTGATTTAGTGATCATTTGGTCATACTTTCGTCACAAATGATAGGTTTGACCCGTTTTAATGCGAGGTCTTTCATGATAGACTTAACCTTAAGATAGCGATTTGCACGATTCATTCCTAAATGGATCCAACGTACTGAACATAGACCAGTCTTATAAAGTTAACTGATTTTTTAAAATCAATTAATGGGACTTGGAATATAGTAAGTAAGCGATAATCTTTTGGAGGGCACAATCATGGAAGAGCAGCGCAACAAGAAAATGATTATTGAGTTAGATCAATCAGTTTATGAAGACCTAGTCGAGTTCTGTGTGGAGACAAACATTGAGAAGACAGAACTAATGTCGCAAATGGTAAATTATTGGATTAAAGAGAGTATGAATAAAATGGATGCCATGCGGAAAGGGTATGCTGAAATGGCTAACATCAATTTAGAGATTTGTTCTGAATTTGATGGATGCGAGAGCGAAGCACATTATCATATCTAAAACGGGAAGTATCATGCGATGAAGTAGGAGTCATTGAGGGTCGCATGAAACGGACCATTCCAAAAGGGTACCTTCGAGGAGAAAACGCCTATGGTTAAGCGGGGAGATATTTATTATGCGGATCTATCGCCGGTAGTTGGGTCGGAGCAAGGCGGAATGAGGCCAGTCTTGATTATCCAAAACAACGTCGGTAATAAGTATAGTCCGACTGTTATCGTTGCAGCTATTACAACGAAGATTCAAAAAGGTAAAATGCCAACACATATTGAGGTTGGTGCAGATCAAGGACTTGAAAAGAATTCGGTTGTATTGTTGGAGCAGATACGAACAATTGATAAGCAGAGACTCAGAGATAAAGTGACGCATTTAAATGCAAGTATAATGGATTCTGTGGACGAAGCGTTATCTATCAGTGTAGGTCTATCTAACAAATACAAACATATTTGATCATATGATCCAATTTACTTAGTAAAAGAGGAAGTCTACTATCTAGACTTCCTCTTTTTTGTATATATCCAGTTGCGCCAACCCTTTAAAACATGATACACTACTACTCGTTGTCTAACAGCCGTGGTTCGAGAGCGCCAACCCACGTTATCAAAAACTAGGAGGAAATAGATTTGAAAACAAAACAATGGGTAATAAACGCTATTATAGGAGCTTTGTATGTAGTCGTTACACTAATCATCGCACCTTTAGGGTTTGGAGCGATTCAAGTTCGCTTATCTGAGATGCTGAATCATTTGGTAACCTTTGATAAAAAGTATGCATATGGTATCGGTATTGGTGTAATCATAGCGAATGTTATACTGTCACCTTTTGGAGTATATGACTGGGTACTTGGTGGAGGACATACAATCGTTTCCTTTATCGTGGTCCTCTTTTTAACGAGAAATATGGTGTCGATTAAAAAGAAAATGGTTATTAATACAATCGTATTTTCTATTTTCACTTTTATGATTGCTTTTCTAATCTTGCTCTTCGATGCAGAAGAAGCTTTCTGGATTACTTATCTATCACTATTCATTAGTCAATTCGTAACAATGGTAATTGGAATTCCTTTAATGCTTTATTTAGATAGTAAAATTAATTTTAGACAACAAATGAAGTAACAACCAAAAAACGGGCGTAAAAAAGCAGTGACTCTGATGATAGAGACACTGCTTTTTGATATTGCTTTGCTAAGGGGTTAGTTGTTGTGAAGATCTTCCGTACCAACCACTTTGAATCCTTTACGTTCCAGGTTATGAGTCAATTCTTCTAATGTTTTTTCTGAAACACCTGGTTCTAAGGTCATAATTGTACGACGAACCATGTTTTCACGTTTAACATCCAGCGTTATACAGCTCATGATTGAGCAGTAGCGATTGATAATTTTTGTGATTGAAGTTAAATCACCCTTTTGTCCAGGCGTTGCAATCGTCAAAACATAACTTCCTTGATCAATACTCCAAGACTGTTGTAGAAGATCAATCAAAGAACTATGCGTTAAAATACCATAGAAGTGATTGTTCTCATCCAAAACAGTAATGTAAGGAAGATCTTTAATCATAAAGAATATTTTGAAGAAAGAAGAATTTAAGTGCACATATTTGGTTGCATTCTTAAGCAAATGAGTAACCGGCAGACTCATATCTCCGCCGTTCGCTTTATGGCGATAAATGTGCATTTTATAGATATTTCCGCGGAAAATTTTACCACTTTCGTCTAATACAGGCACACAGCGATAACCTGTTTCTTCTAATAGTTCGATTGATTCTTGTAACGTTGCTTTTTCCGAAATGGTATTCACAACGTTTTTTGGTACAGATAACTGTTTAATTAGCATTGATTATTGGCTCCTTCTCATTTAACTATCTCTATTCTCACATTATAATTATAACAGATAAACACTTGGAGAAGTACCAAAATACCTGTAAAATAAAATGGAAATTCATAAAAAGAAAGATGAGGTTAGTATGCATAAACTTAATGAAATGATGGATCGGCCAGTCGTAAATGAAGAAGTTAGAAATTTTTTGAGATCTGCACAAAAACAGTTGGATGGCAAACTGGGTACGATAGAAAAAGAAGCCAATGAGAAACGAGTGCCCATCATTCCGCACGAAACAGTTGCTTTTTTTGTATGGTTATTTGGCCAGATTGATCCAAAAGAAATACTAGAAATTGGAACAGCGATTGGATTCTCTGCTGGTTTGATGGCTGAGCATACAAGTGAAGAAAGTAAAATTACGACAATAGATCGAAATCCAGTTATGCTTGAAAAGGCCAAAGCGAATTTTAAAAAACTAGGAATTGAAGAAAGAGTTACGCTCCTTGAAGGCCAAGCAGACGAATGGTTAAAAAAGCTTAAAAAAAATCAGTACGAGTTTATCTTTATGGATAGTGCTAAGGCAAAATACTATGATTTCTTCCCAGATTGTATGCGTGTTTTAAAAGAAGGTGGTATTTTGGCAGTCGATGATGTACTTCAAGGTGGCACGATACTGGAAGATGTAAAAGATATTCCAAGAAGAAGAAGAAAGATTCACAAAAAATTGAACGCTTTTCTTGAGATTGTATTGGATCATCCCGCACTAGACACAACATTACTACCATTAGGGGATGGACTATTACTGGTTACAAAAAAGGAAGATTATGATTTTTCATTCATGAAAGAAAAAGAATCTGATTCAAACGACTCTGAATAAATGTTGATTTATCAATGTTTGATTAAATAAATAGAATAAATCCAAAAAAAGTATGCAGAAAATTGTTGACGAGATCGATTTTAACTGGTAAAGTATAAAACGTTGCTGATAACGAAACGCAGTTAAAAGAATCGATCTTTCAACTCATTCGGAGAAACAAGCAAAAAAAAAATAAAAAACTGTTGACATCTTCAACACGATGATGTAATATAGTATGAGTCGACAAGATAAGTAAACGTTCGAAAGAACAGCTTAACTAGTAGACGTAAACGATTGATCTTTGAAAACTGAACAAAGTAAAAACAACCAAATGTGCAGGGGTCTTCGATTCATTTATGGATCAAGATAACTAAACGAATGAACAAGGTTCATTCACAAT